>NZ_JBSMDE010000149.1:0-26027 GCF_056497305.1 Caldithrix sp.
TTTGAGCTTCATTTGTACGACTTTAGTATCCCCCAAAACTTGTAAAAATAACAAAGTATTTGCAAAAATTTATTATTAACTCACCCCCTAACTAAAACCATTCCAGCATGTTAGGTGGACTCACTTCCCCCTCTCTTTGCCAAAAGCAAGGGGGAATAAGGGGGTGAGTTTTTTTAAAAAACCAATCTTTCTAATGCTTTAAATAGCAGCGATTTAAAATAAATTGATTTTAAATTTCCGGGAGACCGTTTGAGCTTCATTTGTACGACTTTAGCATCCCCCAAAAATTGTAAAAGTATTTGCAAAAAAATTATTCTTAACTCACCCCCTAACTACAGCCATCCCAGCACATCAGGCAAATCCACCTCCCCCTCTCTTTGCCAAAAGAGAGGGGGAATAAGGGGGTGAGTTTTTCAGAAAACAAATCTTTCTAATGCTTTAAATAGCAGCGACTTAAAATAAATTAAGCTTAAGTTTTGGGGAAACATTTAGCTCTTTTTAATAGTGGAATATCCCCAAAATTTGCAGAGTAACAAAATATTTTCCCAAACAGCAATCTTAACTCACCCCCTAACGAAAGCCATTCCAGCACGTCAGGCCAATCCACATCCCCCTTTCTTTGCCAAAAGCAAGGGGGAATGAGGGGGTGAGTTTTTCAGAAAACAAATCTTTCTAATTCTTTAAATAGGTGCGACTTAAAATAAATTGATTTTAAATTTCCGGGAGACCGTTTGAGCTTCATTTGTACGACTTTAGCATCCCCCAAAAATTGTAAAATTATTTGCAAAAAAATTATTCTTAACTCACCCCCTAACTACAGCCATCCCAGCACGTCAGGCAAATTCACTTCCCCCTCTCTTTGCCAAAAGAGAAGGGGAATAAGGGGGTGAGTTTTTTGGAAAACTTCCTGCAAAACTTATATCCCGCCACGGCGGGATGCGAAAATTTTTAAGCTGCCTAATTACAGGACTATCCCAAACGTTTGAGTAGATAAACATTTTGAAATCAAATTTTACAAAGCAAAGGTTAAAACTCCCCCTTCTCTTTTTTAAAGGGAAGGGGAACGGGGGGATGGGTTTTAAAACAAAAGCTCACCATAAATGCTTCGCCCTTACAAAGTCGCGGACTGAAGCACGAGTTACATTGCTCTTTCGAATGGTCTGCCAATGTAAGGGATTCTTCGCCCCCGATAAATCGGGGACTCAGAATGACATGCCGGCACGGTTCCTCACCGCCTGGGCATAAGTTGCCCCTTCGCAAATTAATTCGTAATTCGTAATTTTTAATTTTTAATTTAAAAATACTTCCCTGTGCCCTCTGTGGTTGTTTAAATCCCCAAGGAAGTTTTTTGGTTGCGGTTTTGCTGCCTTAGAGTAATTGTTCCACCAATTCACCGTTTGGGAATAATTGTTCAGTCTTTTGCATTATTACAACTAAATCGTTTACCAAAAAAAATGGAGGAATTGTTATGTCTCATAAATTACCTGAATTAGGGTTTGCTTATGATGCACTTGAACCTTTCATTGATGCCATGACCATGGAAATTCATTACACCAAGCATCACGGCGGATATGTCAATAATTTAAATAAAGCGCTGGAGAGCCATCCTGAACTGCAGGACATGTCGTTGGACAGTCTTCTTAACAACCTGAGCAGTGTTCCGCAAGATATTCAGACGGCTGTACGCAACAATGGCGGCGGGCATTGGAATCACAGCTTTTTTTGGGCCTTATTGCAAAAGAACGAAAATGGAAAACCAGTTGGAGAACTGGCCCGAGCCATTGACAACACGTTTGGTTCCTTTGAAACCTTTAGAGAACAATTTCATAAAGCCGGAATGACGCGCTTCGGGTCGGGTTGGGCCTGGCTGATTGTGGATTCTCAAAAGAGACTGGTGATTGGTTCTACACCCAATCAGGATAATCCACTGATGGATATTAGTGAATTCAAAGGCACTCCTGTCCTGGGGGTCGATGTCTGGGAACACGCTTATTATCTGAAATATCAGAACAGGCGCAATGAATATTTGAACAACTTTTTCAACGTCATAAACTGGCAAAAAGTAGAGGAAAATTTCCAAAAAGCGCTCTAAACTAAAAGCCAGGCTCTGCCTGGCTTTTTTATTGATAAACAAGTAAAAAGAATACCGGAATTAATATGCCAATAGCAGTTAACCACTTTCCCCTGCCTGCCAATCCTTTTTTACCTTTCAAAACAAATAAACCGCTAATGGTCAAAAATAGTAATGCAATGGCATATAAATCGGCAAAATAGGTCCACCAGCGTTTAGCATGATTTAAATGTAAGTAATTGAATTCAAACAAAATCGGTCTTTTTTCCACTATTTCCCACTCCCCTGCTCCGGTTGCCAAATTTAATTTAAGTGTTTTGTTTTCAAAAAAGAGATGGAGCTCGTCCGGAGATGGTCTGAAGTGGCTTTGAGGAACTTCCGGAATTTGTAATTGCTTTAACACAGATTTGATCAGATCTGTTTTCTCGACAGTATTGGCCGGAATCGGTGTGGTTTGTACCTTAACGGTTCGAATATTGTAATTGGGATTCCAGTCATCCACATGGTTCACCGCAATACCGGAAATGGCATAAATAATGGTCAATCCAGCAGCCAGGTAGCCGATATCACGGTGTAAAATATTATTCCACTTTCGCCAGTTGATTCGCTTCATACGTTACGCCTCATCAAATTAGATGGCACATTATCAGCAATTTTTGTAAAACAGCTATTTTCCAGGTCTCTGCTAAATACGGCTAAGCCGAGCAACAGGGCTTAATCACCCTTTAAACACACAATAAAGCTACAAAGGCACAAAAAAGAATTTGTCTTGCGACCTTCCCTTGCCAATTTCGAATTTCTTGTGAAATTATGACCGGTGTTTAAAGGGATGAGAAGCCAAGCTGCCTGACATTCCATTCCCCCATTTATCGGGGAGAAAAATCACTTTCACTGGCAGCAGGCAATCCCCAACAATGTTCTGCCCTCTGCCCGGCTATCTTTAACACTAATTACGAGGGGCCACTACACTTCTTCGTACACTGTTGTCAGCTCTACAAGCAAAACGTATTTACTGTTTCAAAACACAATCGTTAATCCATTTTGATTTTAGCGCCCAAACCGCGTAAACGGTAAATGGTTTTACCAGAGGTGATTTTCGTCGAATCAAAGGGTTCGCCATGTTCCTCTGCATGATGTTTCATGGCTTTAATCAAATTCTCTTTGGAAATCACCAGTTTTTCCACGATGCCTTCCACCAGGGCTTCCCGGCCTTTGGCTTCCAGCGGAAAAACAATCTCGCCATCCTTTACTTTGACACGAATGGATTGAAAATCCTGATCACTGGCAATTTCCATCCAGCAGCCACGTTTTTTACAAACATCGACCACTCTACCTTTAACCAGCACCTTTTTACCAACAAAGGATTCTGGGTTCTCTAAAATTTTAGAGATGAGGGTGGTGTCCTTTAAAGTTAATGCTTTACCAAAAGTTTTCCACTCTTGAGCATAAAGAATACCGGCAAACAATAGAACCGAAATGAATAAAACCCTTTTAAATAGCATTGGTAAACCTCCTTCATGGTTAATGTTAATTTAATAATAAATGCACATCTAACTTTTCCATATCTCAATTTAAAACATTAAGCGACAGATGTAAACTGCAGTAATCAATCCGGCAATATCAGCCAGCAGGCCTGCCGGTATGGCATACCGTGTGTTGCGCACATTGATGGCTCCAAAATAGACAGCCACCACATAAAATGTGGTTTCCGTACTGCCGAACATGGTGGAAGCCATAAAACCGTAGAGAGAGTCTACGCCATAGGTTTTCATGATTTCGGTCATTACACTAATCGAGCCACTACCGGACAGGGGACGCATGAAAGCCATGGGCAAAACTTCTCCAGGAATTCCAATTTTGCTGGTCACACTTCCCAGAATGTTGGTCAAAAACTCCAGAGCGCCACAAGCCCGGAACATGGCAATGGCCACCAACATGGCTACCAGATACGGAATGATTGTCACGCCCACATTAAACCCTTCTTTGGCGCCTTCCACAAACTCTTCGTAAACTTTCACCTTTTTAAAATAGCCAAATCCGATAAAAAACAACAGAATGAGGGGAATGGCCAGGATAGACAGCCAATCGATCACCAGTTTAAACATTTTCCTTACCTCCCTTTTTTCTCTGGAAATATTGAATCAGTTTAACCGTGGTCAGGCCAACAATCGTGGCCATAGTGGCTGCAATAATGGAGGGAATTACAATTTTTTGCGGATTAACCGATCCCATCGAAGCGCGAATGGCAATGGCCGTAGCCGGAACCAGAGTGATGGCGCTGGTATTAATGACCAGAAAAGTAATCATATCGTCGGTTGCCTCGCCCTTTTTGGGATTTAATTTGTCCAGCTCTTCCATGGCTTTCAGACCCAGTGGCGTGGCCGCATTACTTAAGCCCAACATATTGGCGGCAATATTCATAATCATGGCCCCAATGGCCGGATGGGTGGAAGGAATCGTTGGGAATAATCGCTTGGTAATCGGACGCACCAGACGGGCAATAATATCGATCATACCGGCCTTTTCGGCCACACGCATCACGCCCAGCCACAAAGCCATTACGCCAATCAGACCAATCGCTATTTTTACAGAGGTGTTGGCCGCTTCAATGGCTGCAGAAGTAACCTGGCCCAATTTGGTCTCCTTATTCAGATTGCGCTGTGTCACCTTTTGCTCTGTTTTCTGTTTCTGCGGCCGATTGAGTTCATGATAAACGTCATTAATCCCGGCAATAAAAATGCTAAGGATGATCATCCAGGCCCAGATATGATTTAGCATGGTACCTCCTTATTGGTTTATTTATTTTGAACTTTACTATCTTTCTTGCTCTCTCATAAGATTAATGCTCATTGTCTCTGGCTTCTCTCTAACAAAACACCTCTAATGTTGCCAACTCCAGACAGAGTGACTCATGGAATTTTCGCCCCGTTTTAAAATTCTTTCTCCTCGTCAGGGCCAAAAAAGAAGAATGATTTTCTTTTCTCTCTACAATAAAGAGCTGTTCAATGAAACATTTTTTCGGTTGACCTCTGGTGCATTCTGGCAACCTGAGCGTGCTCGATTAATGTTCATCTTTCGCCCTGAATTGAACCACAAACACAAGCTAATAGAGATTGAGCATTTTTACAACCATAATCAGCAGAGCCAACACTAAAACCATGCGGATGATCCTCTCTCCTTTACGAACCGTCACATGAGCGCCGAGCCAGCCACCGAATCCATTGCCCGCTGCCAATATTAATCCCCAAAGCCAATTTACATTTCCGGAAACAATGAAAATTATCAGCGCCGGCAGAGTGTAAATAAGTACAATAAACACCTTGTAAACGTTGACACGCACCAGATCAAATTGGGCCAGATGAAACAGCGTGGCCATCAAAATAAATCCCACACCAACCTGAATAAATCCCCCGTAAAATCCCACTCCCAACAGAGCTAAATAGAGATGAGCTTTTTTAGTAAAACGATTCTTTTGCACCTGCTTTTTAGGAAAGAACAGGCTAATGATTACAAAAACAATAACCAGCGAAAGGATGCGCTTGAACCAGATTTCCTGAATATTCACGGCCACAACGGCGCCAATCAACGCGCCAGGTAGGGTAAGTAAAGCGTATCGGAAACTACGCCCAAATTCATTTTTTTTACTTTGCTGGAAACCAGAGACTGCCAAAATATTCTGCGCCAGAATAGCGATGCGATTGGTGCCATTGGCCGTTGCGCCATCCAATCCTAATAAAATCAAGGCAGGAAGCGTCAAAGAAGAGCCTCCTCCGGCCAGTACATTTACAAATCCGGCTATGGTGCCAATCAATAGTAATGAGACAATTTGAACCATCCTGCTCCTCGTAAATTTTGAGAAGTTTATTATTTTTTGAAATTTATTCCAAAATATTTTTTTAAAAGAAGAAAAAAACGACATCGCATTTCCTCGGAGCGAACGGTTGACTCATTAACGATTGTTTTCTCCGGCTACCGCATCCCAAAACTTCTTTGGTATTTGATCATTTTTTAAGTAACTTTAAAGCCGGTGATTAATCCATAGATTGATTGCCTAAGGAGACTTTTGAATATCCGGGAAAAAGATGGACCTTGATCAAAATTTTTTAATCAATCGTTTAATTCATAATGTAAAAAACGAATTATCCACACTGAAGTTAGCTGCTTCTAATCTCAAGTTTGTGCTGGATGATCTTCAACTACCGACAGAACAGCGGAACCAGATCGATGAATTTCTGCAAGTTATTCAAGAGAATATTAAGATTAGTATTCGCGCTTTGAATCGGGCGCTCAGTTTGTCGCGTAATACAACGCAGAACATGGAGCAGGTTAACCTGGGCCAGGTTTTATTGGAACTGACTCAAAAGCAAAACCAAATATTGTTCAAAAATCCCTCACAAAGTTTCATTATTTACGCTCAGCCCGATCTGTTACGCTGGTTTTTTGAAACCCTGTTCAGCTTTCTTCAAAACTTCGGCCCTGTAGAAATTCAATCCACACCTGCAGACCAACAATTGCAAATCGCTTTACTGGCAAAAAAAGAACTTAATCGGACAACCTTGTTATCCCCCGACCTTAAAACGGAGAATGCATTCGATGAACGGGTTATTGCTCATCTGGCCTCCTTGCTGGGAATAAACATTGCCCAAAAAGCATATTCAAAAGGAAAATACATTTTAATCTTAATTTTTAATCTAAATTCGGGAGCAGAGTCCGAACATGCCTAAAATCTTTTTAATCGATGACAATAAAGCCTATTGTGAACAAATACAGAAATCGCTTGAGCTGAAAAATTTTCATATTGAATTTGAAACCGACGCCTGGAAAGGGTTAGACAGGGCCCTTAAGCAAGATTGGGACGTCATTCTGGTGGATATGATTCTGGCACAGCAACTGGATGGGCTGGCCATTTTAAAAGAAATTAAAAAGCACAAAGATGAAGTTCCGGTTATTATGATTTCAGGCAGTTCTGTATTGGAACCGCTGGACCTTTTGATTGGAGCCGGCGCTTTTGATTGTCTGGAAAAACCTATTGAATTGGACAGGCTGGTGCTAACTCTCAAAAACGCCCTGCACTTACGAAAACTTGCAAAATTGAACAAACGGTTAATAAATGATCTGGAACAATCGATGAGCCGTGTAGGACTGGGAGATACGATTAAAAAAGCGCTCAGCCTGCTGGCTTCCATTCCGGACAAACCAGAAAGGTTGCTTATTTTAGGCGAGAAAGGAACAGGCAAGGAATTGATCGCCCGATTCTTACACTTTACCAGTGCCAGAAAATATGGTCCGTTTGTCACCCATTATTGCCAGAATCAAAAAGTAAAAGAAAACGAAATTTATGATTTTTGTCGCCAGATTTTTCAACAGGCGCACCAGGGCACTCTTTTCCTCAAAGAAATTCATCAACTCAACCTTAAAATTCAGCAGCATTTGAGCCAGCTGTTGCACCAAAACTTCTTTTATTTTCATAACAATACGCATGCGCCATCCATTGATATCCGCATTATTGCATCTTCATCGGCCAATTTAAATGAATTAATGAATCGGGGCCTGTTTTTACCGCAACTTTACAATCTGCTATCAAATTTTACCATAAAACTGCCGGCACTGCGCGAAAGGCCTCAGGATATTCCGCAACTTTTGCAACACTTTGTACAAATGGAAAGCCAGGCTTCGGGAGCTTTTATTAATCAAATCGCTCCGGAAGTGTTTGATTTAGTCAAACAGGAAAACTGGCCTGGTAACACCGGACAACTGAAACAGGTGGCCAAATTAATGGTTACTTTTAATAGGAATGGCGTGATCGATATCGATATTGCTAAACTGGCTTTAAACTATGATCGACTCTTAAATGCTTTAAAGACCTCGGGAAATGAGCAAGATGTAAAGCAGCTCATTAATGAAATGCTGAAAATTAAGAGACGGAAAAACGAATTAAAGATTAAAGATTAAAAAAGATGGTAAGCTCTGGCCGGCTCGAAAGGAGTTGACCCACCCTCTTAGTCCCCTCCGGAGGAGTGGAGACAAGATTTCCCTCCTGGAAGGGGCACAACACAGCTCCCCTCCTGGGAGGGGCTGGGGGTGGGTTTGCTTTCAATAAAAAAGGAAATAGAAAAATAAAAGGAATGGAAGGCTAAGGAAGCCAAGCCGCAACCAAAAGACATTTACACAGGAATTTAAGTAACCACAGAGCGCACAGAGAAGCATGTTTAAATTACGAATTACGAATTATTTTGCAAAGAGACAATTTGTGCCCAGGCGGTGAGGCCCCGTGCCGGCATGTCATTCTGAATCCCCAGATTTATCGGGTGTGAAGAATCCCTTACATTGGCAGACCATTCGAAAGAGCAACGTAACTCGAGCTTCAGCTCGAGGCTTTGTAAGGGAGAAGCATTCACAAAGTGCGCAAAGATGGCAAAATATCTTAACATATCGGAGTAGAACTAAGCAAAGCTGCACAATTTGCTCCCCCTTCCCTTCTTTTAATAAAGGAAAGGGAGCCGGGGGGTTAGGATCATTAACACAAAAATTTTTGCAAGCTAAAGCGATAGATCCTTTAATGGAAGTATTCTAAAAATCAAAAATTATTGTAATTTTAACATCTTTAGAATCAAAGGAATTAAATCAAGAAGAGAGAGAATTGTAATGGTTAATAAATGTAATATTTCTTGGGAATTTTGACACAACTGTATTGTAAGATATTTTATAAATAAATAATTCGAGGTATGGTTGAAATAATTTCCGTTTATTTTTTGAGTGATTGATTTTGGGATTTTTGTTTTAAAAGTTAATCGAATATTGCTATCTACCTTTTAAAAAAACAGGGTTCTATCTGTAAAATATAATTGAACTGGCGTATGAGATATGTGGATTTGAGAGCAATAAAGCCATAAAGAATAATAAGTCTTATTACAAAAAAGGCAGGGAAAACCTGCCTTTTACAAAGAACAAAATGAATTTTGATACCTATCGCATTAAGACCATTTTCCTGGTTTGCACAAAATTCCCTGCGCGTATCTGGTAAAGGTAAACGCCTGATGCCACCTCCCGTCCGGTTTCGTCCCGTCCATCCCATAGTACCTCATATCGCCCTGCAGGGAGCTGTTTATGAACCAATGTTTTAATTTTCTGCCCCAAGGTGTTATGGATAGTTAAGGTCACTGAACTGGCTTTGGTCAGATCGTAAGTAATGGTGGTACTGGGATTGAAGGGGTTAGGTGAATTTTGCAACAAAATAATCTGTTTGGGTATGGGGCTGTCTTTTGCGGAGACTGATGTTGTCCCGGTAAATTTCAAAATATATAAACCATCTGATCCATCCGCTACATAGGCAAGGTTATCACTAACGTAAACGTTTTCTGCATTCCCCCCGGTATCAAAGAAACCCACCTCCTGGGGATTCGTCGGGTTGCTAATATCGATGATGATCAAACCTTTCTGCCGATCCGCCACATAGGCATAGCTGCCGCTGATAAAAACCCCTAATGCCCAATCTCTGGTATCAAAGAAACCGACCTCCTGCGGGGTTGCAGGGGTACTAACATCGATAACACGTAAACCATACCAGGCATCGGCCACATAGGCATGGCTATCGCTGACATACACGCCATATGCATTCCCAATAGTATCAAAGAAACCCACCTCTTTAGGATTCGTTGGATCGCTCACATCAATGATGCGTAACCCATTATCCCCATCCGCCACATAGGCATGGCTGTCGCTGACATACACGCCGTATGCATTCCCAATAGTATCAAAGAAACCCACCTCCTTAGGATTCGTTGGATCGGTCACATCAATAATGCGCAGCCCATCACTTCTATCCGCCACGTAAGCATAGTGGCCGTTGATATAGACGTCTTCTGCATCCCCTTTGGTATTAAAGAAACCCACTTCCTGGGGATTGGTCGGGTCGCTTACATCAATGACGCGCAGCCCATCATACCCATCAGCCACATAGGCATAGCTGCCGCTGACATACACGCCATAGGCATAGCTTCCGGTATCAAAGAAACCCACCTCCTGAGGATTGGTCGGGTCGCTCACATCAATGATGCGCAAACCCGCATTCCAATCCGCCACATATGCATGGCTACCGCTGATATAGACGTCCCATGCTAGACTCCTGGTATAATAAAAATGCACCTCCTGTGGAATGGCGGAGTTATTCACATCGATGATGGACAACCCATCATACCCATCCGCAACATAGGCATGTCCGTCGCACACATAGACATCCATTGCATAACTTGCGGTATCAAAGAATCCCACTTCCTGTGGATTGGCGGGATTATTCACATCGATGATGCGCAGCCCATCATAACCATCCGCCACGTAGGCATGTTTGCCGCTGACATAGATGCCTAATGCACGACTTACTGTATCAAAGGAACCTACCTCCTTAGGATTCGTCGGATCGCTCACATCAATGATGCGCAAACCCGCATCCCAATTCGCGATATAGGCGTAGTGATCGTTAACATACACATCGCCTGCATATCCCCCGGTATCAAAGGAACCCACCTCCTTAGGATTCATCGGGTCGCTCACATCAATGATGCGCAAACCCGCATTCCAATCCGCCACATAAGCATGGCTGCCGTCGACATACACACCAACTGCATTCATTCCGGTATCAAAGAAACCTACCTCCTTGGGTTTGGCTGGGTTGCTAACATCAATGATACGCAAACCATCACTTCCATCCGTCACATAAGCATGGCTGCCGCTGACATACACGCCATATGCATTCCCAATAGTATCAAAGAAACCCACCTCCTTGGGATTTCTCGGGTCGCCCACATCAATGATGCGCAGCCCAGACCAATTATTGGCCACATAGGCGTAGCCACCTGAAACAAATATCCCTTCGACAACACAGGGAGTTATAACTTGCCCCAGGGATTGCGGTGATGCGGGATCTGAAATTTCCAGAATTTCCATTACACCGCCATTGCCAACAAAAGCTAAATTTCTTACGGAATCGACCGCAACTGCATAGCAGGGCCCGTAGGGCCAGCGTCCGATCTGAGCCACGTTGAAATCGCTCTGGCTAATTTGCAGGGGACGGTCTATTGCAGGAGGTGTTTTGTGAATTTGTGAAGGATAATATGCTGAATTGAGCGGACGTAGCGGCACATCCTGCGCACTGGCAAGAATGGGTATTAATAATATAAGGAGCTCCATCCATGGGAACTTTCGAACAATTGCCTTTGATTGCATTTTCTTTTCCCCCATAAGTTAAAAGGTTTATTATAAAAAGAATTCTATTCTTTCAGTATTTTAAAACTCCTATTATTTAAATTCAACTATACCTGCGAGCAAATCCGCTTTCCCATTTTCAGGTTCTCTACCTGGCTTAGAATACTTCCTTCAAAACTTCTATCCCGCTTAGCGGGATGCGAAATTTTTAATGCTGCTTTTAGAGGGGCGTGTTGAAGCGTTGGTTTAAATTGTATCTTCGAATAACTGCTAAATCTGTTAGAAAAATAATTGTAATAAAAAAGTTTCTCGCACTCTTGGTTGCGGCTCTGCTGCCTTAGATATAAAATCACCATTGTGTTAGAGCTTTAAAAAATTCCATGTTGTCAAAATAAATTCCAAAAAAGCAGGCACCAATCCTGAAGAGCGCCTGCAACATTTTTTCTATTTTGTTCGCTTTTCTATTTCATTAAAACCATCTTCCTTGTTTGTACAAAGTCACCGGCACGTATCTGGTAGAGGTAAACTCCGCTGGAAACATGTTTACCGGTATCGTCGGTACCGTCCCATAACGTTTTGTAATTTCCAGGATTGAGGTTGCCCTGAAATAAGGTTCGAATTTTTTGACCAGAAGCGTTATAAATTATCAGATTAACGAGTTTCGATTTAGGTAAGTTAAAAGAGATTGTAGTAGTTGGATTGAATGGATTAGGATAATTCTGTTTTAATTCAAATTTTTCAGGAATTCTATTATCAGATTTTTCAATAGAAGTTACAACTTCCACGGCTTCACTTAATTTACTAACATTTTCATGTACATCTTCTGCATTTACAGAATAAATGTAATTATAAATGTCTTCAGGATTAGATATATGGTCAGAAAATTGCGGTTCTGGGGTGCTCCCAATCCATTGCCAATCAGAAGTTCCCTTTATCTTTCTAAAAACGTTGTAGAGTTTTAAATCTGTTTCCAGATTTTCTTCCCAGGTGAGACGCACTTCCTTTGTTTCAGAATAATATACGGCAAACACCTTAATCGGGGGGGCTGGAGCAAGATTATCAACTGAATAACCACTATCTGGGGATGAATCATAAAATTCGGTTGCTGTATGGGCCGAAATAAAGAAGTAATGCCAGCCAGGAGTGGTAGACATAGAGTCATAAAGCGTTTCAGCGACATAACTATAATCCGGCAATTTATGGGCAGGTTGATTGGCTATCCACTCCCAATAAATTGTGTTGCCACCAAGTATTTTTTCTCTTGTGGCTTCACCTTTAAAATCCTTATCTACGTTAACGTTTAGTACACTTGGAACGTCCAAGTTTTTATTCTCAACCGGAATGGCTCTCCAAATACTATAAAATTGAACCGGATTCTCTACTGAACCGTTATCAAGGCTTGAAGCATTCCAGGTAATTAAAACTTTACCACCTTGATCATTTGGCACATCAATTATGGAAAGAATAGTTGGAGCCCCCATCCCACTTAATATTCGGTGTGGATTATCCGCAGTGCCATGGTAAGAACTTACGCCAAAGTCATCGGTGGCCTTAATATAATAATCAACACCATTCATGGTTACTGCGCTACCTGGAATCACAGCGGAATATGTGTTTCCAGAAGTGTTTATCATCTCTAGCCCTGTGTAAAGTAGCTGTCCTGTTTCACGATAAAATAATGCGACATCTGTCAGGGTATTAGTAACGTCGGATACTTCAGCAACAACAGTCAAATCTTTTCCTGGGATTAGAGTAGTTAAAGGGGTATGGACAATTTTGGGAGCTTCATTGGGTAAAACGGCTATCTGATATGGGTTTAAACGTGGATCCGTTAAGGGATCTGTACTCAACACCTGCCCATCTGTCGCAGAGATGTAATAATCAATACCTGGATGTAATACTACAGAGACAGGGATGGTGGCGCGATATAAATTGCCACTAACCAGCGTCATTGGAACATTCTCAAAATCCGTATTTCCAGTAGTCCGATAATACAAAGTTGCAGATTGGACATATGGTTCAATGTTATCAGTGATATTTACTTCAATCGTAAAAGAAGTGCCTTCTGCCCAGGCCTTATCATGTAAGACTTTAGTAGTTTCCGTACGTTCTATTCTTGGAGCAGCCCCGGGTGTATAAGAAGCAAAATCAGAACTGGTTTCACCATTATAATTTACTCTGACCTCCACATTACGAGGTATTCCGTTAAACTCCGGATCACTCGACTTGTAATGAATTACATAAGTATTACTTATCGAAGTGCTGATATCATTAATAATTTCATTAAAGTTATCATAAATGTAATAGTATTTTCCATCAGGATTTGTTGCTTCAGCAATTGGAATATATTGATTTTGCTGATTCGTATCGCCTGTATTAAAGACTGGATAGCAATTTACATCCGAAGCTAATAATTGATCAATCAGAGATGATACTGTCCATGTCGTTACACCATCATTTTCATGAGCAATGGCATCAGTGAGCATAATTTCTATTTTTTGAGAGCCTGGTCTGAAATTCATATGCGATCCTTCTGCCATTGCTTTCAATTGATTTTCTGGATAATCACCTCCGTCTCCAATCCCATGTTCTCCTAATTGGATATTTTCAATAATGGAAAGAATATTATCTTTTCCTTCATATAATTCATAATCATTATAGACATAAATAATATCTGCAAAAGTAATAAAACCTACTCGATAATCGACTCCACTTTCATCCAAAGAATTTATGAAATCTTCCATATTAGCTTTTACGGCATCTATTTCATCCCCCATACTTCCTGAAACATCAAGGACAAAAATTACATCAGCCAGACGTGTACCCCCGCTGGTTTCGGGAGGAGAGACATCAAAATAATCGGTTTGAACCACATCATTTTCTAAAACGGTAAAATTATCCTTAGTTAATGTTGTAATTCCTGTATTAAATGTGTCAACTAAAACATTCATATATATAAATGGAAATTTAGTAGGATCCAAAGAAGTAATTTTGGTAGTCAAAGGTTCGATACCTAAAACCTGCACTTTAACATTATCTATATACCAGCCTGCGTATTCATTGCTTCCATCAGATGTGAGATAAAATAAAATTTCCACATCATCTCCGGCATAAGTTGTCAAATCAATTTCTGATTCTACCCAATCGCTGGTGCCAGTACGATTACTTAATTGAATCCAACTCCCACCATTGGCTCTAATATACACATATCCATAATCATAACCACTTTCTAATTGATACCATTCATCGAATTTTAGGACGATTGATTCATCGCTCGAAGAAAGAGTAGGCAAACTTATTGCTTTACTTTGAAACCAGCTGTTCAAATTAGATGAGTAGGTCCCACTTAAATTTGTTCCGGCGCATTTCGTAGAAGAATACCCGGAACTGGGGCCATAAGTAGGAGCACCAATTTGCCATGGACTGTCGATTCGCACCCAGTTATCAGTCGAACCTTCAAAATCATCATAAAATAGATCACTCCCCACCACTGTTAGTGAACGTGCAGTTTGATTACGTTGAATCGCATTACTCTTTAAAAGCTGCCCCTTTGTAATTGTGGGTTTTTGCTGCAAATTTGAAGTTGCTCTCAATAACTCTTGACCCCAAATGTAATTATTGAGAATTAAAGTCATTACAAAATAGAATAACATCTTTCGCATAAAGTCGCCCTCCTTTGTTGGTTACTTTGAGTCATATCAAAATTCCGATTATCAGAGTATTAATCAATATTGAATGATTTTTCATCATTCCAATTCTCTAGGGATATTTGAAATGATCCTAAATTCTACGTTTTGTACAATTTAAATTTTTTAAGCTTTACCAAAATTCGTCTTCCATGACGCCTTACAAAGCTTTTCTCACATTACCTTGTTTATTAAAATGTTTGTTATTAAACCACGAGCTGTAAGTATAAATTGCAAACACCATGCCAAGCTAAATTTTATTTTATCTATTAATATTGCGTGTGTGGAGTGCTCTAACTAATAATCTAAGGCAGCCAAGCCGCAACCAAAAACATTTTCACAGTAATTTAAGTAACCACAGAGAGCACAGAGAAGTATTTTTAAATTAAAAATTACGAATGACGAATTACGAATTAATTTGCGAAGGGGCAACTTATGCCCAGGCGGTGAGGAACCGTGCCGGCATGTCATTCTGAGTCCCCGATTTATCGGGGGAGAAGAATCCCTTACATTGGCAAACACGTAAAGGCAACGTAAGGGAGTTCTCGTTTTAGTCCTATCCCCATTTCAGCTTTACAAAAAATTTCGAAACTTGAATCTGGCCATACAGGGCGGCACCAGCCTCATCCCGCTAAAGCGGGAATTCGGAAAAAGACTTAGCACCGGCCTTCATCCCGATGAATCGGGATGAGTAATAACCGTCGTTATGAGCCGATGACTTGAGCAGGCTAATCTGGCAAATAAAGCTCCCGCAAGTCGCACTACCGTTTCCTTCACAACGCAATTTTGAATTCATGCCCAGCCCATTTAAGCCGCTGAAGCGGCTCCTCTGCCTCCCACCCCCTTGTAACTTATTTCCTTCTCCTTTTTCTAAAAATATTGAAACTTATTCCTTTACTTTTAATAAAACTATTCGAATATTGAAAATAAACATTTATTTCGTTATTTTGGTCCAATCATTAAATCGTAGGAGGGTGTCATGGCAGATAATGGCGGAAATTTTGTAAAAGGCTTTTTGGTAGGCGGTTTTATTGGCGCAGCAATTGGTATTTTGTTCGCTCCAAAACCAGGTCGAGATGTACGCGAATCGCTTAAAGATGAGTCTGAAGAGTTGTACGACAGAGCGCGTGTGGAGCTGAACAAGTTAAAAGAAGAACTGGATACTTTGCGCGACAAGGTGTCGGAAACCCTGGAAAAAGGTAAAAGCGTTTTTCAGGGTGAAGAAGAGATTTCCAGGGAAGAGCGCGAATTTGAAGAAGAGCTAAAGAGCAGCGAAGAAGAGAAGCCGGCCAAAAAAGAGCGTAAGACCAAAGCTTCCAAAAACGCCTGATCAAGTCCATTCAAAACAGTCCCGATTTAAAGTGCGTTCCTGGAAACGGAGGGAACGCACTTATTAATTCTCAAATTTTCATAAGCAGCAAGAGGAGCTCATGATATGACCGGGGTATGGGAAGTAGCATTCGTAATTTTTTTGTTATCATTAACCGTGCTGATCTATCTCCTGATTCCAGTAATTTTACGTTTCCGGGATACACTGGGGCGCCTGAACAAGACACTGGCCGTTTTAAATGATGACTTACCGGATATTTTAAAGAATGTGCACAGTGTTACAGAACGTCTGGATAAAGTAATGAAAACAGCAGAAGATACAGTTGAGGACATCGCTCAGGTTGAACACACCATCACCAAGGAAATCAAAGAACCGCTGGTCAATATTGCTCAAATTATTGGCACAGTGATTCAATTGTTAAACAGACTTTTGTCCTGGCCAAAGAAAAATTAGGGAGAGCATACAATCCGCTCTCCCTGAAACGAATATTAATCCATGGGAATTTCAAAATTCCAGCCATATTTGTCTTCTACCGTACCAAGCTGGATTCCGGTTAAGGTATCGTAAAGTTTTTTGCAGGTTGGGCCAATATCTTCATTTTTCAGGTAAACCACTTCGCGATCTCGATATTTTATGCTTTCGACCGGGGTGATGACGGCTGCCGTTCCACAACAACCAGCCTCTGCAAAATCGAAAATCTCTTCCACATCCACGGCTCTTTGCTCAACCGTCATGCCTAATTCCTTTTCGGCCAGGACGCGTAAGCTCTTATTGGTAATGCTGGGCAAGATGGAGCTCGAAGCCGGCGTTACGTATTTATGGTCTTTGGTAATAGCAAAAAAGTTAGCCGGGCCCGATTCATCGATGTACTTTTTATGTTTAGCGTCCAGATAGAGCACTTCGTTGTAACCCAGCGATTTAGCTTTGATGGACGCACGAAGTCCGGCAGCGTAATTACCACCAACCTTGACATCCCCCACACCCAAAGGAGCTGCGCGGTCAATCTCTTCTTCCACAAGCAAACGAATGGGTTTAAGACCGCCCTTAAAATAGGGACCGACCGGCGTCGCAAAGATTAAGAAAAGATATTCATGTGAAGGCTTTACCCCCACAATCCCTGAAGTGCCTAAAAGAAGGGGACGAATGTACAGGCTGGCTCCGGAACCATAGGGTGGAATAAACCGTCGATTTAATTGCACAACCTTGAAAACCGCTTCAATGAATTTGTCTTCCGGAAAAGGTTGCATCATAATCTTTTCAGCAGAGCGTTTCATGCGTTTGGCGTTTTCATCGACTCTGAATGCTGAAATTTTGCCATCGGCGCGCTCAAAAGCCTTTAAACCTTCAAAACATTGCTGGCCATAGTGCAGAGATGTCGCCGCCATGTGTAATGCAATCGTATCAGATTCCACAATTTTTACATCGGACCATTGGCCATCTTTAAAGTAGTATTCCAGGTGGTAATCCGTTTTTACATAGCTGAAATCCAGGTTAGCCCAGTCAAGGTTTGCTCTTTCCATTCTATTGCCTCCTTATTAACTGCATTTAAAATAAAAAACCCCTTATCCCCTCGCTCGGGAGATAAGGGGAAAATGATCAAAATTTTTTAATGATCGCTTTACTAACGTTTAAAACATTCGGCCAAAACATGCGATTTGTAAATCCCATTTTCGAATAAGAATACGATTTCTCTCCTCTCTTGTTTTAATGAGAAGAGAAACAGATGGATCGTTTTTACTTTCCGGGCAACTCGTAGCGTTCTTTCATTGTTTAAGATCGTACGATTTTTCATAAAGAAAATATCATTTATTTGTAAATGATACAAATCTTTTTAAACCAATTTTGGCCAGATAATGTGATTTTAGGCTTTTTTCGTTTTGGATTATTGATTATCTTACAACTGCTTTAAAACATGAAAAAAAAGGCCAGACCATGCGTAGATTTTTACTCTTATTTTTGATGAGCTGTTCTGTCCTGTACGGGCAGCGAGTTCAACAAATACCGGAATTTGTGGATATTCAGAAACTGAATCCAACCATCGTGCTGGATATTCGTTATGCTACAGAGAACAACTTCTTACATCGGGCGGTTTACCCCCAGGCGCGTTGTTTTTTAGTAAAGGAAGCGGCTTTAAAATTGCATGCTGTGCAAAAAGAACTCCGGCAGATAGGTCTGGGATTAAAAATTTTTGACGGCTACCGTCCATTAAGCGTTCAGAGAACGATGTGGCAAATTATGCCCGACCCCAGGTATGTGGCCAACCCGGCCAGAGGATCCCGCCATAACCGTGGTTGTGCCGTGGATGTGACCCTGGTTGATTCAACCGGCCAGGAACTACCCATGCCCACCGAATTTGATAATTTTACCAGGCGGGCCCATCATGATTATATGAAATTACCGGCCAGAATACGCCTGAATCGATGGATATTGAAAACGGTAATGGAAAAACACGGGTTCAAACCCATTTCTTCGGAATGGTGGCATTATGATCTGGTGGGCTACCACAAATACCCGGTTATGGATTTTTCTTTTTCCCAGATTGATAGTATGCTTAAAAAATAATTTTGCGGATTAATTTTCTATTTAAATTGGTTACAAATGGCTTCCCGAACCATGTTTGGGTTGCCGTGTGTCATAAAAGTAAAGTAACGGTTTTTATTCCAATATTGATGACTTGATTGTAATGTACAACATGAAAAAAGAAAAGTGAAAAGGGGAGTTTGTTTATGTACATCATTTTATTTGGCGCACCGGGTGTGGGTAAGGGAACGCAGGCTAAATTGATTAGCCAGAAATACAACATTCCTCAAATTTCGACAGGCGACATGTTGCGTGAAGCCATTCGCCAGGGCACCGAATTGGGAAAGAAGGCCGAGGCCATTATTGCCAGCGGAGAGCTGGTTTCGGATGACATCATGCTGGGCCTGATCAGCGAACGCATTTCCCAGCCTGATTGTAGAAACGGGTTTATCCTGGATGGATTTCCGCGTACCTTTGCCCAGGCCGAGGGACTGGATCAATTATTCAAAGAAAAACAGTTACCCTCACCCATCTGTATTGAAATTGTGGTTCCGGAAAATGTAATCATTAAGCGACTTACAGCTCGTCGCATTTGCGAAAATTGCGGCGCTATATTTGACCCTGTAGCTAATCCCATTCCCGCTGATCTCAAGTGTCCCAAATGTGGCGGGCGCATTGTCAAACGTGAAGATGACAACGAGGAAACGATTCATAAACGCTTGCAGGTGTACCATGATCAAACCGCGCCTGTCAGAGATTATTACAAAAAGCTGAATAAATTTTACACGATTGACGGAAACCGATCGATTGATGAAGTGTTTAAAGAAATCGAGGAAATTTTAACGAGTGTGTTTCAGCAGGCTTAAAGGTTTTGAGCTTATTTCAAGAAAAAGTAAGAATTTTTCTGTTCATAGCGGCGCTGTGGGCTTTAGGCTCCTGTTCTGTGCGGGAACGGCAAAATGTTTTTGATCCCAAAAGCAACATCGATTCCTTAGATTTCTCATTAAGACTAACCCGGGCCGATTCTCTCATCCGTTTTTCATGGCAGCCTCCGGGACACATCGAATACAGCGGATTTCATATTTACCGCAAATTACAGGGAGAAAAGGTCTTTAAAAGCCGGGCGGTTGTAACTTCTGATCAGAACACGTTTACCGATACAACCGTTTCTTTTAATTTAAAGCATTCCTATTATTTGCGGCTGATTGGCCGCTCTTCGGAATCGCCGCCCACCAGGGTTTTGAGTACCATTCCCGGTCCAGGCAAAATCTGGATTCTGGATCGCTGGGACGAATACTTTTACAAATACGCTTATGATTTGAACCACAAATATTTAACGCATTACGCGATCTGGATTCCGCAGGATCTGGCGCTCAATCGCGATGGCCAGCAACTTTTGGTCACCTACCCCCTATTTCATTATGTGGAGTTGATCGATTCCCGCAGCGGGCAATTTCTGGACGGTCTCGAAGACTTAAAATACCCTTACGCCTGCGCCTACCATGAGCAGCAGAATGCCTTCTGGGTTTCGGATTCTTCAGGGGCCCTTTTTCTTTTGCCGGCTGACAATCTGCAAAGCCTGAAACTGATCGACGATGCGCTGGAAAAACCTCTGATCATTGCCATTGATGTTTCCGGAATGGTTTACGTTCTGGATAGCGAACTCAATCAGATTGTGGGCTATGACAAAAATGGCGCCAGGTTGACGACGATTGAAGACTCCGGGCAATTAACCTTTTTAAGCGCTAATCTGCAGGGGAGTGAGCTGTATTTCATAAGCCGGAAATCCGATAGTAGTTTTGTGTACCGCTATTCGCCATTGACGCGTAAAAGGCAGCTGATTTACCGCGGGAGCGACATTGATCTTGTGCGGCAGAGCGCGCTTGATCAATCGTTGTGGCTGGCGCAGAATTCAGACGATGGAGCCAGAATTTTGCAACTTTCTGGCACCGGAGTACGTCTTAACACATTGAGTGGGTTTAAAAAAATTGAAGACCTTGCCGTAAATCCTTACAATGGCAATATTGTGATTGCCGATCGGGCGTTGCATCAGGTCATTCATCTGACCGTTCAGGGACAGGTGATTGGTCGAATTAAGGATGCTCCTTTTCCATTTAGGATTAAAATCGAATGACCGGAAAACTAACCAGACATTTACTCTTATTCGTTATCCTGGGCCTAGAGGCCGTCTCGTTTTTATTTGACTGGATTGGCCTGAAAAATTTAGGGTTGTTCAACCTTCTGAACTACATTCACGAGGGGTTAAGCGTTTTTATTATCTGGCTGATCTACCTCTATCTGAAAAGATTGCAGATTTTTAACAGCAAGAATGTACAATACAACCTGAAAATAATCGTCATCAATTTGCTTACCATTTATGGAACGGTTTTCCTGTTAAAACAGCTTTTTCAGCCGGAATATGTGACCATCGATTTTCCACCCCAGACCGATGACTTAAAAACCATTATCTATTCCAATCTCATTTCTTTTATCGGACTTTTTTCGATGGTGGGCTTTATTCTGTCATTGCGCAATTTGATCTTTTACAAACCCAAAAAGAACACACGATTCTACTTTTATTTCAGCCTGTTGTTTCTAATTGTAACGGCAATTCTGACCAGTGTTTTAAAAACGCCGCTCGATCTGACCTTTAGCGGTAACGGAATATACAACAACAGCGCTTTTGTGCTGACTTTGATCTTTTTATTCCTGCTTTCCTTACGTAATAGCTGGATTACCTATTTGAGTCGTAAAGAAAAATTCTATTACACTTTTCTCTCTTTCCTCTTTTTGTGGGGCGTTTCTTATTTGTTCGATTTTGCTTACGAATTACCGGTTGCTTACCACAGTTTAGCTCAGGCCGTTTTCATTAATGGAAGCTGGTTCTTCTTGTTTTTTTACACGCTCACCAGTTCTCTGTACCTGTTGCTGCAGTTGCCTACGGCCCGCATTTTTGAACGTAAAATGCAGGAGGTCAATAGCCTGCAAAACCTGACGCGCGTTATTTCGCTAGAAATGGACACGCAAAAGCTTACGCATTTAATAACCAATCTGATCATTGAAGTAACGGATTCTCATGTAAGCTGGATTGAGCTTTTTCTGCCTTCAGAAAATAAGTTGAATATTATGGCTACAAAAAATCTCATGGTTCAGGATGTCAGCAAACTGGAAAGAGGCGCCCTGAAGCCATTGAGTGATCAGGTTCTGAATCAAAAACAAACCCTGGTGCTCAATGAACTGACCAATGTTCAGAAAAAAGAATATTTTTCCGGGTTCCGGACAAAAATTAATTCCCTGGTCATTATTCCCATTATTGGGGCTAAAAATCAGTTTTTTGGTTTACTGTACGCTGGTAAAGCTTCGGTTTTCGGCTTTGATCCGGATGACGTAAATCTGTTGGAGGCCTTTGCCAATCAGGTGGCTGTATCTCTGGAAAACAGCAGTTTATTGCAAAAATCGTTCGAGCGGGAACGTCTGGAAAAAGAGCTGCAAATTGCCCGCGAGGTGCAATTACGCTTATTGCCCCAGTCCCTGCCCCGATTAAACGGTTACCAGTTGACCACCGAAACCATTACCGCCTATGAAGTAGGAGGCGATTACTTCGATTTCATCGTTCAGCAGCCTACTGAGCAATTGGGAATTGTAATTGGTGATGTGAGCGGCAAGGGGACGTCGGCGGCCTTTTACATGGCCGAAGTAAAGGGAATCATTCAATCCGTAGCGCAGCAGAAGCAATCGCCCTACGAGATATTGCGTCATACCAATCAGGTGTTGTCAGCTAGCCTGGAGAAAAAATCTTTTATTACTTTAATTTTTGCCTTATTGGATTTTAAGCAGCACCGGCTTACTTTTGTGCGGGCCGGCCATTGTCCGCTGGTTCATTACCAGGCCCGTACAGGCGTTGTGCTTTATCATCAACCGCCCGGTATTGCGGTGGGCCTGGATCGGGGACCGATTTTTCAGGAATCCTTAAAGGAACAAACCCTGATCCTTGAAGCCGGAGATGTGCTGGTCCTTTACACGGATGGCCTGTCTGAAGCTATGAATGCCAAAAATGAAGAATACACCGAACAACGCCTGGCCGGCATTCTGAAACAACATGCCGATCAATCTGTGGAAATGATTAAAGAAAAACTTATTGAAGACGTTTTTAACTTTGCAGAAGGGCAGCATCTACACGATGATTTGACCCTGATTGTCATCAAGCGAGTGGAATAACAGGAGGCAATACATGAAAGGTTTTGAGGTAGAGCGTGTGGATAAAGACGAAGTTTCCGTACTTTATCTGAAGGGCTTTTTAGACGCACATACT
Source organism: Caldithrix sp. (assembly GCF_056497305.1). Lineage (NCBI taxonomy): Bacteria > Pseudomonadati > Calditrichota > Calditrichia > Calditrichales > Calditrichaceae > Caldithrix > Caldithrix sp. The sequence continues at coordinate 23,121 of NZ_JBSMDE010000149.1, forward strand.
GTGCCCCAATTTGAACAGGCTCTAAGCGAACTGGTAGAGAATGGGCGCTACAAAATTGTGGTCAATTTCAAAAATCTGGATTACATCAGTAGCGCCGGATTGGGTGTTTTTATGGGGTTTATTGAAGAAGTGCGTAATAACGGAGGTGATATCAAACTGGCCAATCTTTCGCAACGCGTGTTCAAAGTTTTCGATCTGTTGGGCTTTCCGGCCCTGTTCGAAATTTATCAGGATGAGCAAGAGGCCAGAGAAAAGTTTTAGGCCTGGCAACTTTTAGTAAAAAAATACGAAATGTAATATATGAGCAAGCCAAAGAAAAATAGGAAACAGAAATTTCGATTGCAGATTTCCGCTTCGACCGACAATCTGCAAATCGTTAGAGATTTTGTGCACCGCCTGACTACCGATGCCGGTTTTAGCACAGATCAGATTGATCAGATTGAGCTGGCTGTGGATGAGGCCTGCACCAATGCCATGAAGCATGCCTACCACTATGACACCTCAAAAATGATCGATATTGAGATTGCCCTGGATGCAGAAAAAATCGAAATTAAAGTGATCGATTACGGGCCCGGATTTGATCCGCAATCCCTTCCCAGTCCGGATATTAACCACGCCATGAAAAAAGCCAGGGCCGGCGGGTTGGGCATCCATCTAATAAAAAAAGTGATGGATGAGGTAAATTTCCATATCGATCCAGGACAGAAGACCGAGGTGCAGATGGTCAAATTTAAAAAAGCGATAAACGTACAATGAAGGCTTCCTATTTAAGTAGTTTCCGTGAACGGCATAAAAACGAGCTGGAAACCAGGGAATTAGATAAACGTTTGTTGGAGCTTTCTTCCCTGTTTGAACTCAGCCAGCAATTAAATGCCTCGCTGAACTTACAGAGTATTCTGGATAATGTGCTCTTGATCCCCATGGGGCGCATGCTGATTAGTAAGGGCCTGGCCATGGTTAAATTAGCAGAAAAGGAATTTAAGGTTTTAAATGTAAAAGGCCTGCCCCGGGAATGGTTAAATAAAACGCTGGAAATTCCAAAGGCCCCCAGGGAGCCGATCCTTCTTTCCGCGCCGGAAACGGATGCAGCTTTAAAAAAACTGTTCCAATCCATGCGCATCGAGCTTTTGTTGCCTATGCTTTTTAATAATCAGATCAAAGGGCTGATTGGCTTTGGTCCCAAATTAACCCGTCAACCATTTACCAATGATGAAATCGATTTTTTGTTTTCTATTTGCAATATTGCCGGACAAGCCATTGAAAATGCCCTGATCATCGATGAACTTAAGAAAGTCAATCGTTCGCTGGATGAGAAAATTCAGGAACTGAACACCCTGTTTGAAATTGGTAAGGAATTGAATCTCCTTTTTGAGGAAGAAAGCATTTTAAAACAACTCTCTTTTTCCTTGATGGGCCAGTTGCTGGTCAATCAGTTTTTCGTCGTGTTAAAAAGAGATGACGGCTGGCAGGTGGTTTTCCGTCAGGGCTCTTATTTTGATGAAAGCTGTTGTGATGAGGTGCTCAAGGATGTCGGGCGCCTTTCTGAAATAAAGGAACCATTGTTGCTTAGCAGATCAGAAGAATTTGAATATCTATTGCGCCTTAAAATTCAGCTTGTGGTACCCATGGAAATGAAGAGTAAAGTGGGAGGGTTCATTTTCCTGGGGCCCCGCATGGATGGCAAACCTTACGAGCCCCTGCAAGTGGAATTTGTTTCTACGCTGGCCAATATTGCCATGATTGCCCTGGAGAATTCGCGCTTGATCAAAGAAACCATCGAAAAAGAGCGCATGGAGGAAGAACTGAACATTGCCAGAACCATCCAGAACCGCCTGTTGCCCGCAACCTTCCCTCAAACGGGAGCGTTCGATATTCATGGACTGAATATTCCCAGCAAACAGGTAGGAGGCGATTATTTTGATGTTTTGCAGATCAACGAAGATGAGCTAATTTTAACCATTGCCGATGTTTCTGGTAAAGGCATGCCGGCGGCCCTGCTGATGTCCAATTTACAGGCGGGATTACATACCCTGTACTCAGAAAACTACTCGCTGGCGCAAATCACACAAAAACTGAATCAGTTAATTTTTAAGAATACCTCCATCGAGCACTTTATTACATTTTTTATTTTGAAACTGAATCTCCATAATGGTCGCTTCGAATATGTTAATGCTGGACATAATCCGCCCTATTATTTAAGCCATGATGGGCAAATCGCAGAGCTTTCAGAAGGCGGCTTTTTGCTGGGTATTTTCCCCACGGCCGAATACCAGTCGGGTACCGGACGATTAGAGCGCAATGAGCTCATCATCATGTACACCGATGGGGTAACGGAGTGCATGAATTTGGCCGAACAGGAGTTTGGAGAAGAGCGATTAAAAGAGATATTACTGAACAATGGTCTGAGGCATTCTGTACAAAGTTTAAATACCTACATTGTGGAACGATTAACTCAGTTTGCCCGCCAGGCGCCGCAAAGCGATGATATTACCCTCCTGACCGTTAAACGTAAATAATTCATTGTGCCCAGGCGGTGAGGGCGCGTGCCGAAATGTCATTCTGAATCCCGCTTTAGCGGGAGGAAGAATCCCTTACACTTGCAGACAATTCTCAGGCGTAACGTAACTCGAGCTTCAGTTCGAGATCTCCACTGGTAGACTGAACATCCCATCGCCACGATTCTCGGGGAAAGGCCAGTCTGGCAGCACCAGCCTGACAGGCCAGTCTGGCAGCACCAGCCTGTTGTAGCGAAGCAGAAATCCCGATCTTCGGGGACAGGACATTCAACCGTTATGTTAAAAGTCAAATAAAAATCGATTTTTTTTAAATTTTGGACAGAGGTATCCTTTCTTATTTATTCATCTTAAAAAATTTTCTCCAAATTTCCTTTAATAATAAAATATCCGA
>NZ_JBSMDE010000150.1:0-12186 GCF_056497305.1 Caldithrix sp.
GCCTGAAGCTGGGAGAAGAATGACATGCCGGCACAGGCCTTCACTGCCTGGGGAAACTTGTCCCTTGGCAAATTAATTCGTAATTCGTAATTTTAAATTTTTAATTAAAATTACTCTTTTGCCTGTCCGGCTGGCCAGACGGGCCTGTCAGGCTGCCACGGCCAGACGGACGCCCTTGGCGGTTTTTTAAAGGTTGCGGCTCTGCTACTTTAGAAGATGGTTGACAATATTTTGCAAGATCTGCAGAATACCACTTTTTAAGACTTGCTCCATGCGGTTTTGACTATTACATTACGATCTAAATTTAATTATGAGAAAAAACATGTACTATTTTGTAAACGTCGCTTTTGCCAATGTGTATCGCAAGCCTACCTTTCATTCCGAGGTCGATACACAGGCCGTGTTGTGGGAGCGCCTGGAAATACTGGAAAAGATCGATGCTTTTTTGCGAGTTCAAACAGAAGATAACTACGAAGGCTGGATGAGCGAGCATCAGGTAGCGGTTTGTCAGGAGCCACAGGCCGAATGGCGCATGGTCGGCGGTTTGTTCTGGAATATCTTTGCTGAGCCCGATAGCAGTGCGCCGATAATACGTCAGGTGGGGGCAGGCTCCCGTTTGCCGGTGATCGAGCAAAAGAAGGAGTGGAGCAGAGTACAATTACCGGATGAGCGGCAGGGCTTTATTCCGGCCAATGCCTTCTGGAACATGCCAGAGTTTGGCAGAAAAGAGCTGACTCAGGTGGCCAGGCAATTTTTAGGAGTGACCTACATCTGGGGCGGAAAAACGCCTTTTGGTCTGGATTGCTCGGGGCTGGTGCAACTCTCCTGCAAATTGCTGGGAAGGCCCGTAAGGCGTGATGCCTGGATGCAGTTTGAAGACAGTCAGCCGGTGTCTGAAGACCCAGCTCTAGCCAGAGAAGGCGATTTCTATTTTTTTTCAGAGAATGGCGAAAAGATTACGCATGTTGCTATTGCCCTGGGAAAGAAACAATTTATCCATGTCAGAGGCATGGTGCGCATCAATTCCCTGGACGAAGATGATCTCGATTTTTCACCAGATTTACTGCGCCATTTTGTACAGGTTCGCACCTTATTCAAGTAAAGCAGAGTGCCGGTCATGCTAAACCGTAAAGTTCTTGTCTTAAATCAGAATTATGAACCGCTGGCTATTTCCACGGTTAAGCGAGCCATTATTCTGATGTACACCGAAAAGGTGGAGTTGGTGGAACGCTATGAAGGGGCTATCCATGCTGTGTCCATGAGTCTGCCCTGTCCCAGTGTGATTCGCCTGCACAGCTATATTCACAAACCGTATCGCGAGGTTCCTTTGAATCGCAAAAATATTTTGAAACGGGATAATCACACCTGCCAGTACTGTGGAAAGAATAACCGCCCACTGACCATCGATCATGTGATTCCCAAAAGCTTTGGCGGCAAAGACACCTGGGAAAATTTAGTGGCCGCCTGCATGGCCTGTAACACCAAAAAAGGAAATCGAACGCCGGAAAAAGCCGGAATGAAGTTGCTTAAAACGCCAAAAAAACCGGGACCGCTCTTTTACCTGAAGCTGATGGCCGGTAAACCGCATCAGACCTGGAAACCATATCTCTTTATGTCCTAAATCGGATTTCGAATTGACGGTTAGTAACATGGAACAATTCCCGAATGTTCCGAGCTGCAAATAATTCGTAACTAAAAAATGTGGTCCTGTCGCTTCAACGTCTTTTTCGCAGGTTAGTAAATAAACTGAACAAATTGTGATTTGGGCGCTGTTTTTTTTAAGAAAAATTGCTTACCTTGTAAAAACAAGAACGTACCATGAGGTAAAGAAAGTTATGAAAATTAAATCTTTTTTGTTGGTTTTGTTGATATTTTTTGTGTTTGGCATGAACCTCCAGGCTCAAACGCCACAGGTTGTTTTACAATTGGTGTGGGGCAAAGGCGCGGAGCAGGTTGGTTTGCGCCAGGCCCCGGAAGCCAACTATGGCCCTCAGGCTTTTCAGGTGCAGGATGAAACCATAATTTTACTGGATGCCGTACAAAGTGAACTTAAACAGTTTCGGGAGGGTCGGCTGCTCAAATCCATTGCAGTGCCGCCATTTGCTGATGATTTTGATTTTGTGGATGAAAATCAATTCGTTGTTCTGGCTCAAAATCAGCTCTTTTTCTTCCAGGGAGGTCGACTGGTGGATGTTTTTAAACCCGACTCGCCACTGCAAATTATTGAATCCCTGCAACGGCTTAATAGCCAGCAGCTGCAACTAAACTTCAGCGATCAAAAGCGTTTTTACGTTTCAACTAAAGGTCGTGGGCTGCAAAAGGCCCCGCTCAATATTCAGACGCCCGACCTGCCACCGGTCATTGTGCAAAAAGTGGGTCCCAACGCTGCAAAATTGACGCTGGATTCAAAAAAGTGGCAAACGCTGAACTTCGGAAATAGACAACTGGCCAGCGTGCGTTATCTGGGCCGCGACGCCCAAAATCACGTTTATCTGAATCTGGAATTCTTTGAACAGCAGGTTCCTCTGCGCGTCCGGCGCGAGATTCATGTTCTGGACCAGGCCTTCCGTTCGCTCTTGCAGATCCATGTTCCGGTGCGAAATTTTAGTGAAATTTTCCGGGATTGGTACATCGATCGACAGGGAAATTTTTATCAGATGTTTTCCAATCCGCGGGGTATTAGAATCGTTAAATGGTCGTTGCACTCCTTGTTCAATCAGGCCCAACCTCCGCAAATCGAATATCCGGATTCCTACTTTGAAGGCCAGCACTACAACTTTTTACCTGCCCAGGTAGAAACGGTTGAAACGGCGCGTTTACAAAAACAGACCGATTTTGAGGACTTTCCTCAGGTCATGCCTTCCGATGCGCTGGCTACGGCCGATGCCTACGTGCAACTCCAGTGGACCGCTGTTTCGGCCAATCTTAGCCATGGGGTGGTAACAGACGCCTACGGCAATCAGGTGCGCACACCCGACTGGGTGAAGGTGGGGCAAAACCGCCAGGTGCCCTACAAATGGGGTGGCTTTGAATCGCTGGAAGCCTTTCTTTATGGTATTGAAATTTTAAAGTACGCTGGCGACAATTACACCGATGGGGGAGGTACGCCCTCGGCCGTGGGCGTGGATTGCTCCGGTTTTGTCTCGCGTTGCTGGAATTTACCGCGCCATTACGCCACCAGCATGATGGATGATGGCATCACCTTACCCTACGCCTCCTGGAGCGAGGTCGAACCGGGCGATGCGGTTCACAAGGTGGGACACGTGCGCATGGTGGTTAAGCAAAACAACAATGGCAGTCTGGTTGTGGCCGAATCTTCCGGCCGGGATTGGCGCGTTTCTTACCGCACCTATTATTACAGTTCGCTCAGTAATTACACTCCCAGATATTATGTCAACCGCCAGGGCGCGCCAGGCAATATTCCTCAGCCGCGCATCGATCGGATTAGCGTGAATGATCAGTTAGAAATCAACTGGTCGCTGGAGGGCCTGGAGAATGTCAGTTCATTACGCCTCTATTTTTCGACGGACGGCAACAGCTGGGGATCGGGTATTGCCGTTCCCAAAGATACCACTCGATGGAGCGTCCCCATTCAGGACGATCAGACGATATTTGTTAAATTACGTAGTTTTTCTTCCGGAACATTGCAAAATCCCAGCGTGTCATCCGACATTTACGGGGCGCACCGTAAGGATAATAGCGCCAAAGTTCTCATTGTGGATGGCTTCGATCGAACCTCGGCCTCCAGTGGCCGCTGGCATCAGCTGTATCATCCCTTTGTCATCAGCTGGGGAAAAGCGCTGGCCAGGTGGGGTGTAGCTTTTGAAACCACCACGAACGAAATGGTCAAAACCAGGCAGGTCCGGCTCGATGATTACCCGGCGGTTTTCTACCTGTTAGGGGACGAGAGTTACCACGACGCCACCTTTGATCGAGATGAGCAGGCTGTGGTGAAGCAGTATTTACAAAACGGTGGACGACTGTTAGTAAGTGGCTCGGAAGTAGGCTACGATTTAGCCAATCTGGGCAGCGCATACGATCAGCAATTTTTTACAGAATTTTTAAAAGCGGATTTTGTAAAAGATAATGCCGGTAGCAATGCCCTGCTTGGAGTGGCAAACACGCCCTTCGACGGCTTAAGTCTTTCGTTTGATAATGGGCAATACGGCACCTATGCCGTACCCTATCCGGATGCCATTACCCCCATGGGCGAGGCCAGACAGGCATTGCAATATGGCAACGGGCAGGGAGCAGCCATCTATTTTGAAGGACGCTTCCCTGAAGGGCAAAAGGATGCAAAATTGGTGTACCTGGGCTTTCCTTTTGAAACCATTTACAACGAAAGCCAGCGCGATTCACTCATGCACCGCATCATTCAGTTCCTGGCATTGGATCAGCTTTCGGCATTGAATCCGGCTGGAACGCCCTTGCCTGAGACCTTTCGACTGGTCGGTAATTTCCCCAATCCGTTTAACAGCAGCACCAAAATTCGTTTTAAAATTCCCGCTGCGGGTCAGGTCAGTCTGAATGTTTACAATACCCTGGGACAGAGCGTGTGGCAAAAGAAATTTCGTTTCCAGAGCACAGGCGAGCACACTATCTTGTTTGACGGCCATCTGCTGGCCAGCGGCCTCTATCTGTATCAGTTGCTGTTTGAGAGCAAGGGCAGGCGACAATCGGCAAAAGGTAAAATGATTTTAGTGAAGTAGCCTTTTCTTAATATGCCTTCATTCAAGCCTTCTTCAATTCAAACAGATGATCAGTAGAGAGGACAAGGCCTTTGCTCGGGGCGTCCTTAAGTTTCTGAAATCCTACTTTTTTGACTGCTAAATAAAAACTCAGTTTGTGCCTATGCCAATCATTTTGTAAATTAAAATTTCTTAAAAAAATGAACAGATGTATTGTTGGGAGAGACAATGGAGAAGAAAAGGATTTTAAGCGGGATGCGTCCGTCTGGTCGCCTGCATCTGGGCAACTACGCCGGAGCACTCGAAAACTGGCTTAAATTGCAAAATGAATACGATTGCTACTTTTTTGTGGCAGACTGGCACGCCTTAACAACCAACCCGGCGGCCGCTTTCTCCGTAGAGGAAAACACGCTGCAGATGATCATAGATTGGTTAAGCGCTGGCATTAACCCCGAACTTCCGCTTTTTGTGCAATCAAAAGTAAAAGAACATGCCGAATTGCATCTCATTTTTTCCATGTTAATAACCAAAGAGCGTCTGGAACGCAATCCGACACTTAAGGAGCAGATTCGGGATTTAAACGCCGAGACCATCATTTACGGACATCTGGGCTATCCGGTGTTACAGGCAGCCGACATCCTGATGTACAAGGCGCATCTGGTGCCTGTAGGCGAGGATCAATTGCCCCATGTGGAAATCACCAGAGAGATTGCCCGAAAATTTAACCAGACCTATGCTCCGGTTTTTCCTGAACCGGAACCCAAGCTGACCACCTTTTCGCGTTTGCCGGGTCTGGATGGCCGTAAGATGGGGAAATCGAACAACAACTTCATCTTGATTTCAGATTCACCGCAAGAGATTCAGAAAAAAGTGCGTACTGCCATCACCGATCCGCAAAAGGTGCGCAAAGGCGATCCTGGACATCCCGGGATTTGCAATGTGTTCAAGTATCATCAAAAATTCAATCCGCAGGAAGTTGATCAGATCGAAGCAGATTGTGAAAGCGGAGCTCTGGGTTGTGTGGCCTGTAAGCAACGCTGCGCCGAAAAGATTTCCGACTTTTTTGCGCCCCTGCGTGAAAAGCGCGTCTATTACGAAAACCATCTGGATGAGGTGCGCGATATTTTAAATGAAGGAACCAGGAAAGCCAAGGCCGTAGCCCAGAAAACAATGGACGACGTCCACAAAGCGATGAAAATGGGATGAGATACCGCGTTAAATTAGACATTTTTGAAGGCCCGTTTGATTTGTTATTGTTCCTGATTCGCAAGAATGAGGTCGATATTTACGATATTCCGATCGCCCGAATTACACAGCAATTTTTAGAATACATCGAAGCCCTGCGCATTCTGGATTTGAATGTGGCCGGCGACTTCATCGAAATGGTGGCCATTTTAATGCACATCAAAGCGCGCATGTTGCTGCCCAGGCTGGTTATGGAAGGCGAAGAAGAAGCTGACGATCCGCGAACCGAGTTAGTCGAACGCTTACTGGAATACAAGCGGTTTAAAGAGGTTTCCTACGAATTAAAAGACCTGGAAGAGCAACGCAGAAAATATTTTCCCCGTCGCGATTTTCAATTCATCCGGCGAGAGAGTAAAGAGACCTCCACCGAGGAGTTCCTGGAAAAAGTTTCGCTGTTCGATCTGATTATCGCCTTTAAACGGGCTCTGGACAACATGCCCAAAGTCACTTACCATCAGGTCCCCCGAATCGATGTAACGGTTGAACAACAGACGGAATTTCTGTTGAATGAACTTCGGGAAAAGAAAATGATTCTCTTTCAGGATTTGATGAAGCGATTTCGGGATAAAATGGTTCTAATTGTGACCTTTATTGCCTTACTGGAATTAGTGCGCAAAGGGCGCATCGAAGTCCGTCAATCTGAAGTATTTGACGATATCAGAATTAAACTAAAAAAAGCGGCTTAACAATGGAAAATAATACCGTTGCCACCATTGAGGCCTTGATTTTTGCCAGCGACCTGCCCCTGACCATTCAAAAGATTAAAGAAATTGTAAGCGGTGTAGGCGCCAGAGAAATCCGCAAGGCCGTAGAGATGTTAAATGCGCGTTACTCAGAACAGCACTCGGCCCTGCAGATTGTAGAGGTTGCCGGTGGCTTTCAAATGGTTACCCGGCCGCAATTTGCCGACTCTGTCAATAAGCTGTACAAGGCGCGTCAGGGGCAGCGACTCACGCAAAAGGCCCTGGAAACCCTGGCTATTGTGGCCTACAAACAACCCATCACTAAACAGGAAATTGAACATATCCGTGGCGTCAATGTGGATGCCGTGATGCGCACGTTAATCGAACGAAATCTGGTTACTGTGGTAGGGCGGGAAAAGGCGCCGGGTAATCCGTTGCTTTACGGAACAACCAAAGAGTTTCTGGCCTATTTTGGCCTGAAAAGCCTGGACGATTTACCAAAATTGAAAGAGATTGACGAGATTTTAAAGAGCGACGACAAATTCCTGGAAAGTCTGGATCAGGTGGCCCTGGAGCAGCTTGCCCCAGAAGAGCTGGGTATTGCCAGCGCTGAAGAAATTCTTTCCGACGATAAAAAAACGGCAGGTGAGCAGCAAAGCGATGAACAAAAAAGCGGCCAGGCCGTTGAACCAGACAATGATGTCCCATCGACGGAAGAGGAAAACCAGAACAGTAGTGGGGAAAAGCATTAACCATGATGCGATTAAACAAATTTCTGGCTCATGCGGGAATTGCTTCACGCCGCAAATGCGATGATTTGATTCGGGCCGGGCTGGTTAAGGTGAATGATGTAGTGGTTAATAAAGTCGGTGTCGTCATCGATGAAAAAAAGGACAGGGTGACTTTTAAAGGCCAGCCTGTAAAATTAAAAAGACGGTTTGTGTACATCGTTTTGAATAAACCCAAAGGCGTCGTCACCACAGCCAGCGATCAATTCTATCGCAAAACGGTGCTGGATTTAATCGCTATCCCCGAACGCATTTACCCCATCGGCCGTCTTGATTACAACACGACCGGTGTGCTGTTGTTGACCGACGATGGCGACTTAGCCCATCATTTATTGCATCCCAATTACAAAGTGCTTAAAGTGTACCGCGCTCTGCTTAATAAAGTCATCCGGCCTATCGATCTGCATCGTTTGCAAAATGGCGTGGAACTGGATGGCGTAAAAACGCAGCCCTGTAAAGTAAACGAGTTACGCATTGTAGACAATGGCAGCCTGGTAGAAATTGAATTGACCGAAGGGCGCAATCGCCAGGTGCGTCGCATGTTTGAAGCCCTGAATTACAAGGTTCGAGAATTGGAACGCATCTCTTTTGCCGGGATTACGGCCAGCGAGCTGGCTCCGGGAGAGTGGCGTTACTTAAATAAAAAAGAAGTTGGCCTTTTAAAGGAGAGAGTAGGTTATGGAAGTAAAAGGTAAAAAAGCATTGATCCTTGGCGGTTGGGGGCTGGTAGGGCAGGCCGTTTGTAAGAAGATGATTGAAGAAAAACCTTCTGAAATGATTATCTTGTCCTTATTGGAGGAACAGGCGCGTGAAGCCGTGGAAAACATGAAAAAAATAGACCCCACCATTAAATACGTGCCGGAGTGGGGCAATATTTTTGTGCGGGATTCCATTAAAGATTTAACGCGCAACGAAATTCTGACCGATCCTAAAAACAGAGAGATTTTAATGCACGACGTGCTGGATGATCTTTCGGCCGATATTCTGGAACACTCCTACCTGGCCCAGGTCATTACCCGTCATAAACCAGATATTATTGTGGATTGTGTCAATTCGGCTACGGCCCTGGCCTATCAGGACATCTTTACCAGCTCCATCGAGGTGCGCAAAGTATTAGATCATGTGAAAAAAGCCGAAAAGCAGGAAGAAACGGTTTCGGCCATTGAGCGCCTGCTCATTACGCAGTACACCCCGCAATTAATCCGCCATATTCAGATTTTGTACGAATCCATGAAAAGAGCCAAAACCAGAGTTTATGTTAAAATCGGTACCAGCGGTACCGGAGGCATGGGCTTAAATATTCCTTACACGCACAGCGAAGAGAAGCCATCGCGCATGTTGCTCAGCAAGTCGGCTATTGCCGGTTCGCACACTTTACTGTTGTGGCTCATGGCCCGCACGCCGGATGCGCCAATCACCAAAGAGATTAAGCCCACGGCAGCCATCGCCTGGAAAAAAATCGAATACGGTGAAATCCGCAAAGGAGGTAAGCCGGTTCAGCTTTACGACTGCCCGCCTGAACATGCCATCCGCCTGAAGGGTACTCTGAAACGGGAAATGTCCCGGGGCCCCTGGAAACCTTTGAACGACACCCTTAAAAAAGTGTACATCGATACCGGCGAAAACGGCATCTTCAGTTACGAAGAATTTACGGCGATAACCTCCCGCGGCCAGATGGAATTCATCACCCCCGAAGAGATCGCCAATGTGGTGCTCTGGGAAATTAAAGGCGGCAATACCGGACACGACATCATCAACGCACTGGACAATGCCACCATGGGGCCTACCTATCGCGCCGGTTATTTACGGGGCAGCGCCTTGCAAAAGATGCAGCGCTTGCAAAAGGAACACAAATCGGATAGCGTTGCCTTTGAGCTTCTGGGCCCGCCCAAACTGAGTAAATTGTTGTATGAAGCCTATCTCTTAAAACGTTGTAAATTCACCATGGACGAAGTGCTGCAACACAGTCCGGAGTTCTTGTCCAACTGCGCACAGGAGATCATTAAAACAGACGGTAAATTACGCTCAGAGATTTTGTCCATCGGCATTCCCATTTTAATGGCAGACGGCAAAAGCCTTTTGCGCGGACCGGAAATGAAAATTCCAGCCTATCGCGGCAGTAATGAGTTGGAGATTACTCCAGAAAATATTGAAAAATGGGCGGCCGAAGGCTGGATCGATCTGCGGGCGGAAAATTTCAAAATCTGGCAGGAACGCTTTAAAAAGATCAAAGAAGAGATCGAATCCATCCCGGAAGACGACACCAGTTCGCAATACGATCGGGATCGGGAATACTGGAGTGAAACCGATGAAATTGAACCTGGTAAAATCGTTGGCTGGCTCTTTTTGCAGGAAGAGCAGGGTTTACGTATGAAGGATTAACGATGCCCAAAAAAATTCGTATTGCCATAGATGGCCCCGCAGCTTCGGGTAAGAGTACGACAGCCCGGCTTTTAGCTCAAAAGCTGGGCTATTTGTATATTGATACCGGCGCCATGTATCGCGCAGCCACGCTCTCCGTGTTACGTTCCGGAATCGATGTTCATGATGAGCAGGCCGTGGTGGAACACGTCAAAAACATTAACATAAGCCTGAAAATTGTAGATGGAGTTCAACGTACGTTTTTAAACAACCAGGATGTAAGCGATCAGATCCGCACTCCAGAGATCAATCAGGTCATCAGCATCATCTCCTCCTACCCGGGCGTACGCAAGGTTTTGATTGAACAACAGCGAGCCCTGGCCAGAGAGGGAGGCGTGGTCATGGACGGTCGCGACATTGGAACGGTTGTGCTGCCCGATGCTGAATTAAAGGTCTTTCTGGTGGCGCAATTAAATGTGCGCGCCAGACGCCGGCAGCTGGACCTCAGGCGTCAGGGAATCGAAATGGATTTGAAGGAGATCGAAAAAGAGATCGCTCAGAGAGATCAGCTGGATTCCAGTCGCCAGGAAGCGCCCCTTAAAAAAGCCCGGGATGCTCGGGAGTTAGACACCACCCGTCTGACCATTATACAACAGGTAGAAGTGATTTACCAGTGGGCCATGGAGATAATTGACTCTAACGACAAGTAAAAGAGTATTTAAAAACTGCGTTCATTCTAAGACAGCAGAGCCGCAACGTAACTCGAGCTTCAGCTCGAGACCTTCATAAGGTCGAAATGACAATCAGTGAGGCTTCGTGCCGAGCGTCATTCCAAATCCTGATCCTCGGGTACATGCCCGCCAGTCTGGCAAAGCGCAGCCGGACAGGCAAAAGAGTAATTTCAATTAAAAATTTAAAATTACGAATTACGAATTAATTTGCCAAGGGACAAGTTTCCCCAGGCAGTGAAGGCCTGTGCCGGCATGTCATTCTTCTCCCCGCTTCAGGCGTAACTCGAGCTTCAGCTCGAGATTTACCCTAACACCTACACAAATGTTATTTCCACGCAAGCGAAAACTACGAATCCCGGAAATAGGCTTGTCCAGCCGAAGGTTGGAGCTAAGCGGAAATCCCGATTTTCGGGGACAGGCCAGTCTGGCAGGCGCAGCCTGACAGGCCCGTCTGGACGGCTATCCAGCCGGACAGGCCAGGCCACCGGTTGGAACGCAGCGGAAATCTCGATTCTCTGGGACGGGACATCAAGCCATTCAACAAATCAACAAATCAACAATTCAACAGTTTTGCTTCTTCACACTGCATAAAAATTTTCGCACGCTAAAGCGTTTTATCTTTTGAAGGAAGTATTCTAATACCTATCTAATTGACTTTTTTTGAAAATATAGAGGAAATCTTTCCACAAATTCAGGATTTCTAAATAAATATTTTTGAATATTTGTTCAAAAAATCTCATTATTTAGAGTTTAAATTATTTTATTGGGTAATCTTCTGGTAAACCAGGATATGGAAGACGCTCCACTTTTTTTAGCACCAATTCCATTCTTTTTATTTGTTCTTCTGTGCCAAATTCAAAAACTAATTCAGCTACGCTTTCTCTATTCCAAGGGCGAACTTTCCAAATAATATTGAATAATTCAGGAATAATACTTTGCTCTCTAATTTCAAATAAAACAGCAAATGCAGAATTATCGGCATCAGGATACTTTAAAGCTTCAACGAGTGCATGTAACGCTTTTTTAGATTTTGCTTTTAACCATATTTCGCCTAAAATTAAAGGAGCATATTGGCGACAGTTTAAGAACGCACTTTTACAGGCCATTAAAAGCGAGGGAATTGCAGGTTCACCAATCTGGATCAATTCTTCGGTTATTTCTTCAATTCGATATGAAGAATAACCACTGGCCAATTCTTCAATGGCCTCATGGATAATTTTATCTTGATTTCGCTTACTTTTAGAAGAATTAGTAAACATTTTCACCCATTTGGTAGAACTTATATTCTTACTAAAAATTTTTTGATTACCAGATCATTTTACCGAGGAATGGCCGTCCGGTTTGCATTGAGCTGAATTTTGGGAAAAATAGAGTTCACCATGTTTTTAGGGTTAAGTAATCCATGGCATTAAAAGGCTTTCAACTTCTTTTTAATTTTTACAGGGAGTTTTTAAGGATGAGATGAATAAGGAACAATCTTTACTCATTTGTTTTTTGATTTTTTGGAGCGCAACAGAAACGGCCTGGGCATGAGCGGCCCTTGAAACGGGATGTTTGTCATTTATAATTCTGTTTGTCCCGCCACGGTAACCAAAATAGGGATATCCCCAATACATTGTGCTATATGCCTTACCAATTCCTTTTGCTTTTTATTCTTGAATCACTTCATTATTAATATTTTTACAGTAAG
>NZ_JBSMDE010000151.1:0-8011 GCF_056497305.1 Caldithrix sp.
GCCTGAAGCTGGGAGAAGAATGACATGCCGGCACAGGCCTTCACTGCCTGGGGAAACTTGTCCCTTGGCAAATTAATTCGTAATTCGTAATTTTAAATTTTTAATTAAAATTACTCTTTTGCCTGTCAGGCTGCGCCTGCCAGACTGGCCTGTCCCAGAAAACGGGATTTTCGCTGCGCTCCAACAGGCTGGTGCTGCCAGACTGGCCCGTCCCCGAGAATCTGGATTTCCGCTGCGCTACAAACGGCCGTAGGACGGACGCCTTTTGCGGTTTTTTAATGCTTGAGGCTCTGCTACCTTAGGTCTCTTTAATCATAGAAGGGGAACATTTAAGGCCACCTTACATTCAATTTTTAGTTGCAAGTCATTTATTTTCTGAAGATTTTTGTTTAAAATAGAAAGCGATTTCGACAATACCTGGTAAGAGGAAAAGACTAATCATTCGCTGTTTTAGATCGAGTAGTTACAAAGAAGTCATTCATTTGAACGGGTACAGATGGTAAAAAACAGACCCTGGCTCAGAAGAGCAAAAAAAATTATTTTCTGGTTTTCCCTTAGCCTGTTGGTACTGCTTGGGGCCCTGGCCTTTTTGATGTGGAACGCTTCTTTAGTTTCCAACATGGCTAAAAACTATTTGAATAAACAAATAAAGCCTCAGGCGCAGGTTGAATACGCCTCCCTAAAAGGCAGTCTGTTTAATGCCCTTGAGATCAGACAGCTGAGTATTAAAACAGAAGACGGCCTGGAAGTGCGGGCCAATTATCTGCAGGTGCATTATCGCCTGTGGCCCCTGTTCCAAAAACGCATTGAAATCAGTCGATTGACCTTTGATCAACTGCACATTGTCATTCCCCATTCGACCTCTGAACCTTCCGTCCACCCGGTAAACCTGGACACCCTGCTGGCTTCCTGGCAAAAATACGCCAATGTGCAAACTTTGATTGGAAGTCTGCCCCATCTTTCGCTTAAAAATGTGGAGATCGTTTCTGGGGGATTACATTTTGACCAGACGCCCATGCAATTTGAAAATCTGAAAATAAAAATTTCCGGAATAAGGCTAAGAAAAAACCACATCTATTTAAAATTAGATCAGATATCCGGATTCTGGCCGGCTTACCGGTTGCAGCTGGAATCGGCTTCCTTGAAAATAGAGGGAGACGAGTCGGGGATTGCGATAAATCAGGGCGAAATAAAGACGTCCAAATCGCAACTCTATTTTAATGCGCTTCTCACCCCGGTGGATGGTTTAAATATTAATATTACGCGCTTTAAGATCGAACTTTCTGAATTTGAAAAACTGTTAGGGACCCCTTTGGGGCAACCCGCCTTTTTCCGGGGCCGGCTGGCTTTTAGCGGTCTGCCTGTTCATTTTGGTTTACAGGGGAGTGTTAATGGGCAGTGGCAGGCCCGTAAACTGAAGGCGCTGGATTTTGACCTGGAATACAATCGGGGAGAACTATTATTAAAAAAGCTGTTGATTCAATCCAATGTAGGGCATGTGCAGGCCCGCGCCTATTTAAATCAGCAAAAACAAATGACCGGTCAGGTGCATTTTAGCGATGTAAATCTGGGACAGATGGCACCACAGCTTCCCCGAACACGCCTGAATGGTCGTTTGTCCGTTAATGCACAAAATCTGCATTTTAAACGGTTGACCGGTTCCGGCAGTTTAATGCTTTACCATTGTGTCCTTGACACGTTTGAAATCGATTCCGTAAAATTAAATGTAAGCGCCCGTAATGGATTCTATCGCTTTAAAAAACCCTCATTGATCCGCATTGCGGACAGTTCCCTGTTCTACCTGGAAGGCGCCCTGGACCGCGCCATGAATATCAATCTTGATCTGTTCACCTTTAATAATCAACTCTCGCAGACGTTGCGCGATGTGGGCTTAGGGGATGTTAAAGGATTGATTGACGGTCGCATTCACTTGCAGGGTGCGTTGTCCAATCCGGATTTTTCCGGCAATTTAATCATTCCGCAATTAAGGTACGATGTGTTAAACCTGGATTCCGTAAAATTCAATGTTTTCATTCAGGGATTGGGACATGAGCGCCTGGGCCGCGGCTCATTTAAAATTGCCCGCGGTAAAATCGATCGCTTTCCCATTGACCAGGCCAGCTTTGATCTGAAAACCATTAAAAATTACATTGAGATCAGTAATCTGAAATTTTTAAGCAACCAGAATTACTTTTCGACCAATATTTACATTCACTGGCAGGAAAATCTGGATAGCCTGAATTTTAAGTTGTTCCCCTTCCAGGTTCAGTATGAAAATTACTGGTTGCGCTCGGAAGACAGCCTCACTATTGCCATGAATTCCGAAGAGATCTCGCTGGAAAGTTTTACCCTGATCGGACCGCAACAATCGCGGGTTACGCTCAATGGATTTTACGATTTTCAACTGGCTGATTTTCAGGGTGCTTTAACCTTAAACCAATTCGAAATTGCGCCGTTCCAGCAATTTGTGCAAAGCAAGCTCACGTTCAGCGGTAAGGTCAACGGCTTTGTTGAAGTGTTAACGCCTTTCAGCGATTTGAGCATCGAAACGCAACTGGCAGCCGATAGCCTGAAGTTGCAAAATGTGTTGCTGGGCCGTTTTTCCAGCGACCTGTACTATGCCAAGGATCTGTTAACCATCAATGATTTTACGCTGAGCAATGACACGACCTTCCTGGGAATTGAGGGAGAATTTGCCACGCAGTTCAAAGAAAAAAAAATTAACCTGCTGGAAGATACGAAGGTCGATCTGGTGCTGGACTGGAAAGATTTGCAGCTGGGCTACTACGCTCCCTTGTTAAAGGGTGTGCGGCATCTCAGAGGCCTGACTTCCGGTCAGGTAGAGATCAGCGGAACGGCCGATGCCCCACAGCTAAAATTGTATTTACAGGTCGACAATTTCCATTTTGAACAATTCCCCGGAGATTCTCTGGAAATACGGGCCCATTATGAACCGGGTAAAATTGTATTGGATCATTTTTCCGGAGTTATTGACGGTAGTTCCGTTCAGGCCTCCGGCTGGCAGGATTATCAGCTGTCTCTGGTCCATTTCGATTCGGATATTTTAAATCGGCCCTTCTGGCTCCATATCCAGAGCAAGGACAATCAGATTGTTTTTTTGAGAAATTTGATCGAAGAGGTGGAATCCATTCAGGGACCTTACCAGGTCGATCTCAATATTCAGGGGAAGCCCCTGGCTCCTACCGTGGAGAGCGGAACCATCAAGTTGAACAATGGCCAGATATTGCTCTCCATTATCCGGGACCCTATTAAAAATGTGAACTTTAAAGGAGTAATTAAAGACCATGTGTTACACATCCAAAAAATGAGTGCCGTTTCCGTTGAAGAAAAGGATCTTCTGGAAAAATTGTGGCGTTTTTTAAGCTCACTATTGCCCTGGTCAAAACGTACCTTGCGGGAAGGGTACCTGACCGGCAGAGGAAAGATTGATTTGCTGGATGTAAATCGCCCCAAACTCGATCTGGCTCTGAAATTAGACGAATTCTACGTTGATTATTTTATTCAGAATGTCAAGGCCCTGATCAGTTCAGACAATTTGACCATTAAAGGACGGGACACCATCTATGTGTCCGGAGATTTGTACATCCCAAAAGGGGTGGTGGAGGTCGATCTGAATCAGATTGCGCGCAGCGTCTATTTAAGCGAAGAGATCATTAAACCCGAACCACCATTTTTAGCTTTGAATCTTGATGTGGAATTGCCCGGCAATTTCACCGTTACCAGTTCGCCATTGAATCTGGCTAATAACTTCCGAATCGATTTCATGGGCAATCTGCATATCAGCATGGTGCCGCCTTCCGACGAACCAAGCATTCTGGGCCATCTGGAAGCGGTTAGCGGAAAATATGCCTCCTGGAATCAGAATTTTATTGTGCAAAATGCAACCATCGATTTTAAGAACAAGATACCGATCGATCCTGAAATTGATGTGGTGGCCATCAAGCAATTGGGCAACAAGAAGTTTGAACTGGCCTTAAACGGCAGCGTCAGTAATCTGAATCAACAGATGCGTGTTTTCGAGAATGGGCGGGAATTGACTCTTTCGGCCTTTGACAAGATCTCTCTTTTGACTCTGGGCGCAGACATTTCGACCATGCAATCAAATCCCGATTCGGCTTTAAGAGACATCGGCGAAAAGATAGCCACCACCTCCATTTTAACGGCGGTGGAACGGGGCGCCGAGCGCTTTACCGGGCTGGATCGCGTAGAAATTACGGCTCGCGGCTCGCTGGTTAATTTAAGCCGTTTTAAGTTGAATAATGGATTGAGTGATGCTTCCATTGCCTTTGGCAAGTACCTGACCAGTGATTTGTACGTGGAGTACCGCACAAAATTTGCAGAAAGCATTCCGGCGCCGCGCCTGAGCTGGGACGCCGGTAACCGGATCGGTTTGCAGTACCGGATCAATCGCTACTGGACGTTAGACAGTTATTACGAAAAGACCGAGCGGGGCAACACACGCATCCGGTTTGGGCTGAATTGGGAATATTCCTTTTAGTCGGGAGAGAAGAAAAAACAGCGCCAGAGGGTGAAGGCCTGTGCCGAGTGTCATTCTGAAGAATCCCTTGAACTTGAAGACAATTTTCAAACGCAGCGTAACTCGAGCTTCAGCTCGAGACCTTACGGTCGGCCAGAGGGTGAGGGCTATTTGCCCCGATTTTCGGGAAGAGGGGACAGTGGGTGATGTCCCAGGCCCTGGTGGAACAAAATTCCGCTAACGCGGAAAAAGGCCCAACGGTAAATCCAATGAAAACGTTGAAAAGCACGGATTTGTTGAACGCAAGAAAAATCAAAAAAACATGATGGAAAACAGATTTAACAATAAATGGCAGCGATTGATCTTATTACTCCTTCTGGTGGGGAGCACGGTTTCGGTTTTTGCTGCCGGGCGCAAAATCGACAAAATCTATTTCAGTGAAGTGCCCTTCAAAGGGGATCAGTCTTTACAGGACATCATCAATTCCCGCGAAGGCCGATTGTACGAACCGCGATTAGTGAAACTGGATCGAATATTACTGACCAACTATTTTAAGAGCTACGGCTTTTTAAATGTTGCAGTAGAAGACAGCGTGGTGCTAGATCCCCGGAAAAACAGGGTAAAGTTGTTTTTCAACATCAATCTGGGCAAGCGGTACTATTTCGGTGGCGTGCGCTTTAGTGGATTGCAAACCGTTACGCTCAAACAATTAGAGCGCGCGTTCCGCGATTTAAAAATAGGCCAGCCTTTCCAGGAAGCACAGATCAGCGAGGCTCTGCGCAAGGTGGAGGATGTTTTCTACAATGCCGGTAAACCCTATGTGCAAATTGATCCGACCTACCTGTACGAACAGGATTCATTGATCTTTCTGTACTTAAAAATAAAAGAAAATCCCACAGTGTACATTGCGGACATTCAATACGAAGGATTAAAGCTGGTGCAAAAATTTTTAATTCGCCGTGAATTGGAAGTGAAAAAGGGCGATCGTTACAATCGTCAGGCTTTAAACAAATCGCAGCAAAATTTGTACGCCACTGGACTATTCCGCTACGTGCGTTTTGATTTGCAGCCTGTAAAAGGGGACTCGACCCAGGCGGTACTGAAGATATTTGTGCAGGAAAAAGAGGCGCGCTGGATTGGATTTCGTCTGGGCGTGGCCCATGACCAGGAGATCTATTTTGGCAACAAACTGGAGTTAACCCTACAGGGCGGGCACCGCAATCTCTTCGGCACAGGACGGAGTATTAGCCTCTACCTGACACCTTCCTTTTACTACGATTTTGGCAAGAAAAACATCATCAATCCGGATAACCGGGCTAACCTGGTTTTTGTAGAACCCTGGATGTTTTACACACGGACGCCGGGCATTTTTCAATTGGCCTTTGAGCAGTTTCGGCCGGTTAATAGCGCGCATTTTAATCTCTACCGTTCTTCGTTCGATGTGCACAAAATTTTGTCGCCTGGCGTAGAAATGAATGGCGGGTTTTCAGCCCGACTGGTCGATATCGTCAAAGAAGGCGCGATCGATACCACGCTGATCTCTCCGGAGCAAATCCGCAAAAATGCGGTTTATTCCCTGTCGTTCTATGCCAAGCGGGACAAACGAAAAAATGTGTTCAATCCCCATGACGGCTCTTACAGCGATATTAGTCTGGCTTTTAGTTACAGCAGGGGAAAGAATGAACAGGAAGTGAATGAGATCAACCGCTACATGACCATTACGGCTTCCTGGCAAAGATATCAGCCTTTTAGGCCCAAACTGCCGCATTTTAAGCGTTTTAATTTCACCTTTGCTTCGCGCCTGAAAATTGGCGCTATTATTGAACCTTTTGGCAGTAAGGAAATTCCCATTGATGACCGTTTTTTTGCCGGTGGGGCGACCACCGTTCGGGGCTACCATGAACAGCTTCTGGGGCCTGCTGCAGCCTATGATGAGAATGGTAAAATCCAGAAAGCGGCCGGAGGCAAAGCCATGTTTCTGGCCAATGCCGAAGTGCGCATGCCGCTCTTCTGGCTCATCGTAATGGAAACGTTTGTAGATGCCGGCAATGTGTGGGCCGAATTAAACCAGGTCAATCCCCTGACTATTAAGCCAACCACCGGGTTGGGACTGGCCTTTTTAACGCCTCTGGGGCCGGTGCGCATCGATTACGGCTACAAACTGTTGCCCAAAAAATCCGATCCTTCCCGCTATGCCATCCACGCCGGTTTGTATTTTGCGTTTTAAGCCTGAGTTTGCAGGTTTATTCAAGAGCGCTGGAAGGCAGCTCGTTGATCAAATCTTTTTTTGTCAGCCAGGCGTAGCTTAAACGAACGATTGTTCGGATCAAATCTTTCTTTTTGGGATGCAGATGCCCGGCATTCAGAACAATCTTTTCTTTAGGCTGCGGTGTTAATCGATGCAGCAGTCGCCAGCAATGTTCGGGAATTTGCCGATCGTCTTGGCCATTGATCAGCAGAAAGTCTCCCTGCAACCATGGCAGATGTAAAGCTGGTTCGACCGATCGGATAAGAACGGAGATCAGTCGGGCAAGGAGCGGCCTGAAGAGCGAAGGAATGGTTTTAAGATTGGCTTTTAGAATTTCATAAAGATTTGCTCCGCCGTAGGCCATAATAACGCCTTGCACCCGGATGCCGTGACGGTTCATGATTCGCAGAACAGAAGGCACAGCCAGAGCGCCAAAACTGTAACCAAGCAAGCTAAAACGGGAGGTGTCAGCCCAACTTTGTTTCTTCGCCCACTGCACCAGTTGTGTAACTTGCCCGGGCACGATGAGCACCGAATGGCGTATCTTCGGTATCTCTTCAATCGCCGTGCCTTCATACCAATACCGCGGTCGGTAGGGATATTCGTAAGCGATAATGGTGTTCGGCCCATGCTGCTGAATATATTGCAGGCTGCGCCGGCCAATCTCCAGGCCGCCCAGCAAAATTACTACTGGTCTGCGAACTGTGTCATGCTTAAAAGGCCTGCTGATGGTAACGCAAAAGGTATCGGATCGGGCGCGTTGAAAGGTGATGGTTTCGTATTGCCGAAGCTCGCCGTTATGCTCAACCAGCTGAGTCGTTTTGTTCCTTACGGTCAAGGGAGTGACGAGACGATCAATTACGCGCAGGGGGCTGCTGTGCAAAAAATACCAGCTGCCCAGGCAGAACAGAAAAATCAAACACGTTAGCACGATGGTTAAACCTTTTTTCATCGCCTGTTTCTCCTGCAAAAGAACGCTTGGCTTTTTTCGTCTGCCGGAATACGATCTTCAATATTTTGCGGATTCTTTTAGCCCGGTGCAAAATTGAATTCCAGGCTCATCGGCAACATTGGCGCCATTCTGATTCTGGTTAACCAGCGCGGAAGCGTTCGCTGCTTACTCTTTTTTACCCATTTCCTTCTTTTTTTCTCCAGACGTAAAAATCACCTCTCGATCAAGTAGAGGTTGAAGGGTGGTGCAGGGCTTTAGAATACTTCCTTTAAAACTTATAATCCCGCCACAGCGGGATGCGAAAATTTTTATG
>NZ_JBSMDE010000152.1:0-24629 GCF_056497305.1 Caldithrix sp.
TGAAAAATCAGGCCTAAGGCCCTGGCCAATTTTACACAAAGCAAAACGTAATTCGAGCTTCAACCCGAGACCAGGATTCCGGCTTTCGCCGGCACCCTCAGGAATGACCTGT
Organism: Caldithrix sp.; assembly: GCF_056497305.1. Lineage (NCBI taxonomy): Bacteria > Pseudomonadati > Calditrichota > Calditrichia > Calditrichales > Calditrichaceae > Caldithrix > Caldithrix sp. The sequence continues at coordinate 113 of NZ_JBSMDE010000152.1, forward strand.
TTAGAATACTTCCCTTAAAACTTATAATCCCGCTTAGCGGGATGCGAAAATTTTTGTGCTGAAGATCCTAACCCCCCGGCCCCCTTCCCTTCTTTTAATAAAGGGAAGGGAGAGCAAATTGTGCCGCTTTGATGAGTCTTCGCCTTACATGTCAACAAATTTTATTTTTATTGAAATCTTTGTGCTCTCCGTGGTTGTTTTTGGTTGCGGCTATGTTGCTTTTGATTTCCTATGGTCTGGTGGCTTTAGAAAATCAACGGAAACAAGAGCTGAGGTAAAAAAATAAATGTTTGAAAATCACCTCAAAGCTAATAGGATTTCTGCTAACTTGTGAGAAAATTGGCAGGTTATCTAAAATTTCCGCAGGTAATCCATCTTCAAAGTTTTGTTGACCGGGGAATGCCCTGTTGCTCTAATACTCAACGTCTCCCAGATCATTCAGGCGGCTCTATGCCCAGTTTGCGCATTTTACGAAACAGGGCCGAACGATGGATGCCCAGAAGATCCGCAGTTTCCCGAATTTTCCAGCCGGTTACTTTTAAAAAACGCAGAATATATTCCCGTTCAAATGCTTGTACAGCCTGTTCCAGTGGACCTTGTATGGTATCATTAACAAGAACTTCTCGCCCCAATGCCAGTTCAACTTCTTCGACATCGATGCGCGGCCCTGATGCAAACACCGCAATTTTTTCTACCAGATTTCTTAGCTCGCGTACATTGCCAGGCCAGGAATAGTTTTGCAGCAAATTAAGCGCCTGAGGCGTAAAATCAACCAATCGTTTATTGTAGGTTTGAGCAAATTGACTCAAAAAATATCGGCTCAAGAGCACCACATCTTCCATCCGTTCCTTTAGCGGAGGTACTTTTATCTGTACCACCTTCAATCGGTGATACAGATCAGCGCGAAACCTACCTTCTTGCACCATCTTTTCCAGGTCTTGATTCGTGGCAGAGATGATGCGCACATCCACTTTGCGCGGGAAGGTTTCGCCCACCACTTCCACTTCCCCATCTTCCAGAGTTGTAAGCAATTTAGCTTGCAAGCGCGGATCCATATCCCCAATCTCATCCAGAAAAAGAGTTCCGCCATCAGCTGCCACAAATTTCCCCACCTGGTCGCGGATTGCGCCTGTGAAAGCGCCCTTCTTATGTCCGAATAACTGACTCTCCAGCAGCTCACCGGGAATGGCGGCACAATTTAATTTTATGAATGGTTTTCCATTCCGTGTGCTCCGCTGGTGGATGGCGCGTGCGATCAGTTCCTTGCCGGTTCCTGTTTCGCCAGAGATCAGCACTTTGGCATCGGATGGCGCAACTTGTTGGATTTGATAAAAAACCTTTTGCATGGCCTGGCTCTGGCCTAATAGAGGAAAGGCCTCCCCAAGCTGAGCCAATAGATTTTCCTTCTCAATCCCCCAAAAACGTTTCTCAAGCGCATGTTGAATCGAAATCAACAAACGATCGGCCTCGAGCGGCTTTTCCACAAAGTCGTAAGCGCCAAGTTTGATGGCCTGCACCGCTGTAGAGATATCGCCCTGTCCGGAAATCATAATAATCGGTACCAACGGTTGCATTTCCTGCAGTTTTTTCAACAAAGAGATTCCATCCATCCCTGGCATCTTTACGTCCAGGAGCACACAATCAAACGCCTGTTGTTGAAAAATTTCTTCCACTTGCAGGGGATTGGAGACGGTCACAATTTCATAACGCTTGTAGCGTAACAAATTAGCAACAGAAATTAAAAAACTTTCGTCGTCATCAATAGCAATAATTTTAGGCACCATTCTCTCCCTGAATGTTTCCATATGGCAACATAATTCTCAGAACTGTTGCAAATCCGCTACGTGAGACAATTGTAATTTCGCCACCATGATCCTCAATGATTTTTCGGGCAATGGTCAGGCCCATGCCTGTTCCCTCGGACTTCGTAGTAAAATAAGGTTCAAACACTCTTTCCTGTACATCTTTCGCTATTCCCGGGCCGGTATCGGCAATGTCAATCTCAACGAAACTCTGAAATTGTCTATCCAAATATTGTGCCAGAGTGGAGGTAATCAAAATCATTCCCTTCCCTTGCATCGCGTCAATGGCATTTTCAATAATGATATGAAAGACCATTTCCAATTGTAAAGCATCGGCCCACAGACTATCGTATTTTTCATCCAGCTCTAACTGAATCGCTATTTGTCCATTGAAATAGCGAGAAAAACGACTGATCGCGCGTTCTACTATTTCTTTTAGAGAGATTAACTGCAGCTTCGGCTTTTCCAGGTTGGTAAATTTCAGGAAATGGCGCGTCATCTGGCGCACGCGATTGAGTTCCTGTAAAATTAATCTAAAATCTTCTTCCAGAATGTTGGCCTCAGGATAGAGATCATTTATTTTCATCTGTAACGTTTGCAAGCTCAGATGAATAGCCGACAGCGGGGTTTTAATATCATGGGCCATTTTTTGAACGGTTTTGCTCCATACCTGTATTTTTTGATCAACATGCTCGTTCCCGGAGGGCTTCACCTCAATTACATAACCGGCTGGCACGCCGAGAGCTCCAGGCTGGACAAAGCCCCTGGTCAATACCGACGTTTGAGAGAAGTTGAATTCTTTTTCCAACAATTTTTGTTTATCCATTAGATTTTGAATAAAGGCCACGAGCTCAGGGCGCTCCTGCAATCCATCAGTAAATGAAACGCCTTCCTGTAAATGGGTTGAAAGTTTCAAAACATGCTCAAACCTGCCGTTTACCTGCCGAATTCTTCCCTTAAAATCCAACAGCAAATAACCCACCTGAGAAAAACGGAATAACTGTTTGTGCATTTGATGAGTGGAAGAATGATGTTGATACTGAACAAAAAGGACTCCGAAAATTATAAATAAAATAATCGCCAGGCCGGTTCCTGCCGGAAAACGCATCCAGTACCAGGGATTATTGCTATATCGCATAGTATAGAGGAATGATTCAGTCTGGAAAATTAAATCCGCCGGCTCTTTCCCACGTTTACACACCGATAACATTACGCTTCCCTCATTCGTTGGGATATCGGGAAGCACTGTAATCTGTTTAAAATTCGGTTCTACAATTAAATATCCATCCGGGCCAGTCGCCAGTAATTCATCCTGCAGATCATTGTCAAAATCCATCTGTTTTAGTATTCTACCAATACCATGGGGTAGTTCGATTGTGGTAATTGGCTTTAATTCTGGAGATAATTCCATTAATTTATTGTTAGAAAGATTGCACAAATACAGATGTTTGTGAATATCCTGCGGAATGCTAAAAAGGAACCAAACAATTTTACCGTTTAATTTTCGTTTACGCAATAACTTTCCCTGAGTTGTGTACAAAAGAAGAGCCGGTTGTACATCCAGTTTGCCGAAATATCCTTTACAAACAGCGATGTAATTTTGCTCCTTATGCTTCCAGAAGACATTGATATTATGACTAAATGCCGGGGAAAAGGGGATGGGCTTAAACTTAAATTGCAAATCGAGATTAAAAACCATGAGCCAGCTTTGATTGTCAGGATAGGCAATGGCATTATCTGGGTAATTATATGGCGAACTGGCAAAGTGAAAAATCAATTCCGGGTTCTTATCACCGTCCAGGTCTAATAGTTTCAGCCCCCCCAGGTAAGCTCCCATCAGAGGTGATTTAGCAACAATACGCTGGTGTCTTATATCAAATTTATATAAACGACGGGGCTGGAGGCTGTGCCCGGTCATTATGGAGAAAAACATCTCTTTGAAACCATCCCCATCAGAATCATAAAAGACGGCTTCAATACCATGTACGTCCCAGATTTTTTGAGGATGGGGATTCACTTTCGGCGCGCGAACAATAAATTTCCGGTAGATGAAAAAGCGATTTGGATAGCGGGGATCAAAACTGTAAAGAAAAAGCGAATCTTTTCCTTTAGTAAAGAAATAGACCTCATCATGGGAATCATTGTCAAAATCGGCAAAAAAGATAGAATTACGTAACCATTTCTCAGAAAAATTCCATTGATCGATTAGCGTGCCTTTTGAAGTATAATATTTAACCCCTATTTCATTCCAATTAGGATCGTTTTTAAAAATCAAATATTCACTAAAGCCATCGTGGTCAAAATCATTGTAATAGTATTCAACCACCTGTCGGTTAACACGCGCCTTTTTTATGATTTGAATGCGATTAGGGGCAAGCCAAGGATTAAGGGCCTGCATGATCAAAATAGCAAAACCGATGGCTAATGTGGCCAAGAGGAAGTAAGCCCTGAGTAAAGAAGCATGAACTTTTGGAGCTGAAAACTTTGTTCGTTCCATTAAACCAATAAGTTTATTCCATTAAACCTTTTGCTTACAGAATAATTCAAAAGAATAAATCCTTTTCGGACTAAATCTTTACTTCTGTATTTCTTATTTAAAAAAAAATAAAAAATAAAGCAAATTATGTTGCAAATTGGCAACATTAAATCTAAAATGTTGCCAATTTGCAACATTTTAGAATACTTCCTTCAAGACATCTAATGCTTTAACGTGCGAAAATTTTTGATGCAGATCCTACCCACCGCCCCTTCCCTTCTTTTAATAAAGGGAACAGGGCCGGGGGGATGGGTTTTAAAGCAAAAGCTCGCCATAAATGCTTCGCCCTCACAAAGTCGCGGATTGAAGCACGAGTTACATTGCTCTTTTGAATGTTCTGCCAATGTAAGGGATTCTCAGAATGACATGCCGGCACGGTTCCTCACCGCCTGGGCATAAGTTGCCCCTTCGCAAATTAATTCGTAATTCGTCATTCGTAATTTTTAATTTTAAATTATTTGTACATTCATGGCCCTTTGTGTTTTTTAAATTAACCAGATATCGATTGAAATATTTTAAAGCGCCTGTTCTGCCTTAAAATTGTAAGATTTGTCTGACTATCGGTTTCTCGGTATTTTGAGCAGAGCTGTACAATTTCCATTTTTTTTGAGTTTACCAATGTAGCGTATTGCACATGCATAAACTCTCAAAAAAGAGTCCCCTCATAGTCTGAATCCAGAACTCTCCGCAAGCGGTTTGATTAAATAAAGAAATCTTAATTGGGAGGCCGCAAAAAGAAAAATCAGCTAATTCTTTTATTATCAAAGCATTGCATCTTTCTTCGCTTCTTAAAATATCACAAAAGTGTAACAAAAAGGTTAATTTTTATTGAAATCTTAAATTTTTATTCAATGTACGGAATTTGTTTGGGCAGGCTTCTGTTTTAATGCTCAGATGTTAACAAAATGATTTACCAAATTTAAGGAGATTCAATCATGAGTAAGTTGAGCAACAAGCAGAACCGGTCCAAAAGACTGATCAAATTCGCTTCAAGCACGGTTTTAATGAGCGCTATGGCCACCATAGGTGGACAGACTACCCAGGCTAATGCAGCCAGTTATTCGGTAATGGGCAGCGGCGCCGAGGTCAGAGAAGCATTGAGTACCATCAATTCGTTGCAAAAACCAGCAGAATTAGGATGTGGCGCTAAAACTACCAAAACTTCGAAAGACAGTAAAACAACGGAAGCTAAGTGTGGCGAAGGTAAATGCGGTGGCGAAAAAAAGGATTCTAAAGCCAAAGAAGCAAAATCGGTTAAAGAGTCTGCGGCTAAAAAAGTAGAATCGAAAACGACCGAAGCAAAGTGTGGCGAAGGTAAATGCGGTGAAGGTAAATGCGGAAATAAAACCAAGGCCAAAGATGCCAAAACAGTGAAAGATGCCAAAGCCAAAACAGAATCGAAAACTTCCGAAGCCAAATGTGGTAACTAAACTCCCATAAAGAAAATCATCGGAGCCAGGCAATTATGTCTGGCTCCTATTTAGAACAGGAGAACAACATGGTGCATGGCGCAGGATTAGGTTTAAGAAGAGATTTAACCGCTGATCTGGTCGGTTTGCAAACCAATAAACCGTCCTTTGTCGAATTTGCCCCGGAAAATTGGATGGGCATGGGCGGATTCTGGAGAAAACAACTGGAAAAGGTAGTGCAGGAATATCCCATCATCTGCCACGGATTGTCCCTGTCATTGGGTAGCGCTGAGCCCCTGGACTGGCAATTTCTTAAACAATTAAAACAATTCTTTAAAGAGTACCCGGTTCTCCATTACTCAGAGCACCTGAGCTTCAGTAAATGTCAGAATGCCCATTTTTACGATTTACTACCCGTTCCCTTTCGTGAAGATGCCATTAAACATGTCGTAGAACGCATTAAACAGGTACAGGATTTTTTAGGGCGTAAAATAGCCATTGAAAATGTAAGCTATTACACTACAGCCGCCCCGGAAATGGACGAAGCCACGTTTATCAGAACCATTATTGAAGAAGCGGATTGTCATCTGTTGTTGGATGTCAACAACGTTTACGTCAATGCCTTTAACCATGGTTATGATGCAAAAGAATTTATTTTGAGCTTGCCCCTGGAACGTGTCAGTAATTTACACATGGCCGGTCATGAGAAAGTGAGCCCCGATCTAATCATCGACACCCATGGCCAACCAATCATTGATCCGGTTTATGAATTATTTGACTGGACTATTAAAAACCTGCCTCCAGTACCGGTTTTATTGGAGCGTGATTTTAATATTCCAGAGATCGAAGAGTTACAGATGGAATTACATCAATTGACTTCGATCATGGAAAAACGTTGGGAGAGACACCATGTCGCTATCCGTTGAAACGCGTCAGCTTATGGAGCAAATGCATGAATTCGTGCGCTCCGGTAAAGAAGTCAAAATTCCCGGCATCAGGCCCGAGCGCATGCTTCACTATCGTCGCCTGATACGCAATGTGTTTGAAGATACCTTGAGCCGTGCTTATCCAATTACGGTAGCTGTTTTAAGCGCGGAAGAATGGAACCAGATGCTCGATGCCTTTATGGCAGAAGCTGAACCTCATACCCCGTTCATCTGGAAAATGCCTTTTGAATTCTATGTGTTTGTTTTTAATGAAAATTTTGCTGCGCAGTTTAACCGGCCCTATCTTGATGATCTAATGTTTTTTGAATGGATAGAGATAGAATTGTTTACCATGCCTGAAAAGCCTGCTCTACCTTTTAAAGAAGAAGGAGATTTTCTGCAGGATAGAATAGTCGTTAATCCAGACCACCAGATATTCGAATTAGAATTTCCGGTACATCAAATGCCGGCTGCCGAAGCGGTTAAATACCAGGGACAATATTTTGTCTTAGCTTTTCGCCATCGGGAAACAGGAATTGTAAAGTTTGTTGAAATTGATCCGTTATTGGCTTTAATCTGGCAGCATTTAGCTACAAAGAGCCAGACCGGTAACCAGGTCATAAAAGAATGCCTAACCCTTATCGGTCAGAGAACCCAGGAACAATTGGTCAGCAGCTTGTTACCGTTTTTTAATGATATGCTGTTGCAGGGCGCCCTTTTAGGCTTTAATTAGAAAAGTTGGAGTGCAATCGATGAAAGAACTGTATTTGAAATTTAAATTATTGGCCGAAAAATTCCGGGACCTGCCACCACTGTTTTTTAGATTGGTCATGGCTTACACCTTCTGGCAGACCGGCCTAAAAAAGTTGAGTGATATTGAGGCCATTTCCCAGTGGTTTGCCAGCATGCATTATCCTTTGCCTACATTAAATGCCTATCTATCGGGCGTTACTGAATTTGGCGGAGCTATCCTGCTGGTTTTAGGACTGGCCACGCGTCTTATTTCAATTCCACTAATGTTTGTCATGGTAATAGCCATTGTTACTGTACATTTAGGAAATGGCTTTGAAGCCGGTAATAATGGTTTTGAAATCCCCTTATATTATTTGTTTATGTTGTTTAGTCTTGTTGTAAATGGAGCAGGTCGGATTAGCGCAGATTATCTGATTAGTAAGCGATTGGAAAAATAGAAGTGCGAATAAATTCCGATTTTTTCTTTTAAGCGTCCAATAAACCGATTAAATAAAAAAGCAACCTCTTTCTGTAGCTTGCTATGGGAAAATAAATGAGGTAAATGCGTCTAAAAGTAAAAGAAAACGGGTTACTTCCAGTGTGATGGAAGAACCCGTTTTTTGGTTATGTTACATGAAACGCCTGACTCTTAAAACATTACAGGCCTGGCCGATATCTCAAAGACGCTTGCATTCCGGTTAAACGCCTTGCTAGCCAGGGAGCCTTCCTTCAATCGATTTTAAGGCTATTAAAAAATTCCACTAACATTTTCTTTTGCTGTGCGCTCAAATGGGCCCGTTTAGTGTGCTTCTCCAACACGGCGTGCCAGTCGTTGCGTTTCACCTGGGGTAAACGATGACAAACCGTGCAGCGATTTCTGAACAATCGTTCTGCTTCGGAAACGGGTCTGTTACTCCCTTTTTGTGGCACACATGCAAAGCCGGTTAAAACAATAGACACCACCAGTAGTAAAAGAGACTTGCTCATAATCCAATGCCCATCAAAAAACGAACCCGCACATCATCCGCCTTTGAAGTGAGACCAAAAACGGCCCCGATGGAGTACCACCATTCGCCCGAAGCTACCGAAATGGTTGGCCCCAGGTAACTGTTCACCTCGATCTGGCCACCCTCCGGTTCCAGGCGAGATGTCGTTTCAAGGCCAGCGATGAATCTGGGGGAAAATTCAAAGGAAAGACCGGCGTCAAACCCAAATTCTTGTTTACTGCCCGGCGCAAAAAAGTATTCGTACACCGGGTTCATTGCCAGATTAAATCTGTCGATCTGGCGAGCCAGGATAAGTTTGGCTTCGAATTTATTGGGTTTGCTAAAATCAATAGAGCGCTTGTATTCAAAATAGAGTAGCGGATCAAAAATGTAGGCGCCTGCCTGGGCTATACGATATCGAGTGCGAAATTGAACGGCATCCCAGGTAAAAGCCTGGCCTTCCGATTGGCTGAAAATTTGATAAACTGAAAAATCCCAACGATCGGTAATGCCATGCTCGACCTCAATACGATATTCCCAGAAGTCCATCGTGGAAATCCGGGTGGTCTGGTAGAATTCCAGTTCTGTGTTGCTGGCTGGCAGAGTCATGTATTGATAGGTCCACACATATTGCCGGCGATCGGCAAAAAGCGTAGCGCTCAAAAGTAGAAGACCCAGAATGGCCAGAGTCAGATAACGGGACATAAAACCTCCAGTTGTTAAATTACTCCTCTTGTGTAAAATTAGTTAATCATAAGTTATAGTAATAAAACAAAAGAGTCAACTATTTTACAATAGGGGCGCATTCTGGCCATTTATTTTGCAATTTTGGAAAGCGTTGTCGCCCAGTTTCTTAAATGTGGGAAAAGATAGCAGGGCGAAAACAGATAAAACCTTGAAAAAACGGGCTTCTTCTATTGGCATGCATATTGGAAAACTACATTATAAAATGTAGAAAAGAAACATTTAAAAATAAATTAGAGGACGTTATGAGTCATTCTATCGAGTACTATGAACCGGTTTTTACCATTGGTACAGTAGCCAAAAAGATTGGCGTTGCTGTACAAACCATTCGTTTGTACGAACAGGAGGGATTGATTCTGCCTTACAAAACGGAAACTGGGCGACGCATGTACAGTATGTTCGATCTGGAGCGCCTCAAATGTATTCGTCGCATGATTACCGAAGAAGGCGTCAATATTCAGGGCATTAAGAAAATCTTTTCCTTTATTCCCTGTTGGGAATTCAAAGGCGGATTGGACAAAGATTGCCTTTCCTGTCCAGCCTATTATGAAGCACAGGGCCCCTGCTGGAGTTTGCGTCAGAAGGGTGAAAAGTGTTTAACAGAAGACTGTCGCCAATGCGATGTCTATCGCCTGGAATTTCATTGCAATAAACTTAAATCGGTCATTTTCGGTCATGAAAAAGAGTAAAGAGACACATAGGAGGTTTGAATGAAGCGACTTTTATCCTTGGTGGTGGAACCGCCGGAACCATGATGGCCAACAAATTGGCGCCCGTTTTAGACGCCAATGAATGGCAAATTACCCTGGTAGATCAGGAAGAAACCCACTACTATCAGCCTGGCTTTCTGTTCATTCCCTTTGGTATTTACACTCGCGACGACGTGATTAAACCCAAAAGGGATTTTTTCCCGCCCAATGTAGAAGTGATTCTGGCTCGTATTGAAGAGATTCAGGCTGCTGAGAACAAGGTTAAGTTGAGTAATGGCAAGATATTACATTATGACTTGATGATCGTTGCCACCGGCAGCCGCATCGCTCCCCAGGAAACCGAAGGTTTAACTGGGGACGGCTGGCACAAAAACATTTTTGACTTTTACACCCTGGCCGGAGCCGAAGCCTTACGCAATTTTATTAAATACTGGGACGGCGGGAAAATGGTGGTCAATATTGTTGAAATGCCGATTAAATGTCCTGTGGCTCCACTGGAATTTGTCTTTTTAGCTGATTGGTATTTTACGGAACAGGGAATGCGTGATAAAGTGGAAATTGAATTGGTCACGCCCTTACCCGGCGCCTTTACAAAGCCCATTGCCGCTAAATTTCTGGGACAATTTCTGGAGAAGAAGAACATTAAGCTCACCTCCGATTTTAGTACCGGACGCGTTGACAGCGCAGAAAACAAAATTTACTCCTGGGATGAAAAAGCGGTTGATTACGATTTGCTGGTAACCATTCCGACTAATATGGGTGCCGAAGTCATCGGTCAATCAGGGCTGGGAGATGATCTCAATTTTATACCCACAGATAAGCACACTCTGCAATCCAAACAATACGAAAATATTTTTGTCATTGGGGACGCCACCGATTTGCCCAGTTCCAAAGCCGGTTCTGTAGCCCATTTCGAGTCGGAAGTGCTGTTCGAAAACATTTTACGTTACATTGACGGCCGGCCTTTAAAAGCCGATTTTGATGGCCATGCCAATTGTTTTATTGAATCCGGTTTTGGTCGGGGCATTCTAATCGATTTCAATTATGATGTAGAACCATTACCAGGCAAGTTCCCTTTACCTGGCGTTGGCCCTTTTTCATTATTACAGGAAACGCGCATGAATCATTGGGGAAAAATGTCCTTTCGATGGGTGTACTGGAATCTCCTGTTAAAAGGAGCTGAGCTGCCCATCGAGGCTCAGATGTCAATGGCAGGAAAAAAGAGGCAATAACCATGGAAAACAAAACATTAGCATTAGAGATTCAAAAATTGCACCAGAAGATAGATGTCATCACCGAACATCTAAGTCAACAGGAAAAAAGGGCGCAGGAGTTTCAGGAACTCAAGGCAGACCTGGCGATCATTGGCAAGGATATGTTCGATGCAGCCGTTGAAGAACTGGAAGATGTAGCCCCCTATTTCGATACACGAGATTTCGTTTATCTGCTTAAAATGGTGTTACGTAATGTGCGCCCGCTGACACGCCTGTTGCAACAGGTGCAAAGCATGGACGATCTGGCCCAGGATTTACGCCCCCTGGGCAAGCAGGCCTTTCAGCAATTACTGGAAACCCTGGACCAATTGGATCGCAAAGGTTATTTCGCCTTCTTCGGCGAATTCGTCAAAATCATGGATACTATTGTCACTTCTTTTACTGTAGAAGATGTGCGTTTATTGCGTGAAAACATTACTACCATTTTATTGACCATTAAAAATATGACCCAACCAGAAATGTTGAGTGCCATCAATAACGCACTTGATTTCTTCCAGAAGCTGGATATGGATGTTACGGAAGAGATCTCCCTATTGCGGATTATGAAAGAGATGAATAAACCAGAGATCAAGCGAGGCATCTATTTTATGCTGCAATTCATGAAAAATGTTTCCATACCCAGGCACCTTGAAAACAGTGAGTAATTGGGTTCAGGTGCCAGCTGGAGTGATTGAGTTTGGGCTAAGCATTCAAATGAGGCTCATTTAATCTTGATGAAAGGTTCAAACTTTTTTCAGAAAACAAAATGATTAAACCAAACTAAATAGAGTTCTGCATTTAAATAAAAACAAGGGATTCTTCGCCGTCCCGATTCTCGGGACTCCTCAGAATGACAGCCACAGGTTAATTTTGCAGAACTCTAAAACCAAACTAAATTGAAAGGAGGCAATTATGCCAACTAAGACATTAGCCGGAAAAACAGTGGAAGTAACCGATGAAGGATTTTTAGTCAACCCTTCGGATTGGAGCGAAGAGATGGCTCCGGAGTTGGCTAAAGAAGAGGGTATTGGTGAACTTACGGATATGCACTGGAAAGTCATCCGCTTTATGCGTGAGGAATTCCAGAAATCCGGGCAAATTCCCACCATTCGACGCATTAAAAATGCAGGAGGGGTTCCCATTAAAGACCTCTATCAATTATTCCCGGATGGTCCAGCGAAAAAAGCAGCAAAAATTGCAGGCCTGGGAAAACCTCAGGGTTGTGTTTAATTAACCAAAATGGGAGGTGCCAGTCATGGCCGATGAAAAAATTAAAAAAGTTTCCATCATCATTTCCAAAGGATCTCTGGAAGGCGTTTACCCCGGTTTAATCATGGCCAACGGGGCGCGCATGGAAGGGATTGAGACCAATGTCTTTTTCACATTTTTTGGATTGGAGGCCATTATAACAAAGAAAATGGACAAATTGAAAGTAGCAACCGTGGGCAATCCTGCCATGCACATCCCCTCGCTTATCGGCATTTTACCGGGCATGTCTGCTATGGCTACCAGGATGATGAAAAAGGAGATGGAAAAATTGGACATCCCGCCCGTCAGTGAATTTATTGAAATGATTCATGATGCCGGGGGTAAATTGTATGCCTGTAAAGCTACCGTTGATATGTTCCATTTAAACAAAGAAGATTTTTGCGAGCAGGTGGAAGATATTATCAATGTCGGTAAATTTTATGAAATAGCAGCCGGCGGTCAGATTATTTTTACCTGATGGTCGTTACAGAGATGCTCCTTACCAAATTCCCTCCTCCCCCCCGAAACCATTGTTGGTTCCGGGGGGTTCTTACTTTTAAGAAATCCTACCCACGCTCTAAAGATGAAGTTAAAGTTATTAACCACAAAAAAATCAAGCTATTAACAGATCATTTTTTTAAATGGCATATTAATTGCAATATCTCCATCAAACGATATAGATATTTCTACAGAAAATAGTAAAGGAATGAAATGGTCGAAAAGAGGGAGTCCAAAGCGCTGCTTTATCCCATTGGCCTGGTGGCCAAGATGTTTGATATTTCCGTTTCGACCTTGCGGCTTTATGAAAGTGAGGGATTAATCATTCCGCACAAAAGTCGGGGCCATCATCGTTATTTTACGGAAGCGGATTTGCATCGCATTGAATGTATTCGGGATTTGCTGGAAAAACAGGGCTTAAATTTTGCGGGTATTCGCTTGATGCTGTCCACTATTCCCTGCTGGGAATTAAAACCCTGTTCAGAAGAAGATCGAAAAAGCTGCGATGCTTATTACAAGTCTCTGGTTCCCTGCTGGATGGTAGAAAACAAGGGCGATCGTTGTAAAAATGAAAATTGCGCAGAGTGTCCGGTTTATCTGGAATCTGCGCAGTGCGCGAATATTAAAGTCATTTTAAAAAAATACTGGAGGACACCGTTAGATGAAGAGCAAGATGAAACGGCGTGAATTTATCAAGATCGCCGGCGCTGGTACCGGAAGTCTGGTGGTGGGGTCAAAGCTCTACGCCTCGTTTGCTAGAGAGAACGAGCTGCCAGAAGATAAAGGCGGAAGCGTAGAACGTACGCCCACCTATTGCGAAATGTGTTTCTGGAAATGCGCCGGATGGGTTTACAAAAAGGATGGTAAACCCTGGAAAATCGTTGGCAATCCGGATGATCCCAATAGTAACGGAAGATTTTGCCCGCGGGGCACGGGAGGGATTGGCATGTACACCGATCCTGACCGTTTGAAAAAGCCGTTGATTCGCGTGGAGAAAAACGGCAAACAGGTGTTTAAAGAAGCTACCTGGGATGAAGCGCTGGATTTCATAGCCGAAAAGATGAAAGACATCGCCGAGCGGCACGGGCCGGAATGTATTGCCCTGTTCAGCCATGGTTCAGGTGGTTCCTATTTTAAAAATTTGTTACATGCCTTCGGTTCCCGAAATGTGGCTGCTCCTTCGTATGCCCAATGCCGCGGTCCGCGTGAAGAGGCCTATCTGCTCACCTATGGCGAGGCCATCGGTTCGCCGGAAAGAACCGATTTGATCAATTCTAAATGCATTGTTTTGATTGGTTCGCACATTGGCGAAAATATGCACAATTTGCAGGTGCAGGAGTTCAGCGAAGCGGTGGCCAGAGGCGCAACCATTATTACGGTGGATCCGCGCTTTTCTACGGCAGCCAGTAAGTCCAAATACTGGTTACCCATTAAACCAGGCACCGATCTGGCATTGCTTTTGGCCTGGATTCATGTGATCATTTACGAAGAACTCTACGACAAGGAATATGTTGAAAAATACACCTTTGGTTTTGAACAATTAAAGCAGGCCGTTAAACATAATACACCGGAATGGGCCTATCTCATTACCACCATCAAGCCTCATCTCATAAGAGAAACGGCCCGCGAAATGGCTAAAAATGCACCGGCAACCATTGTCCATCCCGGGCGGCATGTGACCTGGTATGGCGATGATACACAACGTGTACGGGCCGGGGCCATCCTCAATGCTTTGTTAGGTTCCTGGGGGCGTCGCGGTGGTTTCTATTTCCCGACAAAAGCCCACCTGCCCAAGATGCCCATTCCCAAATATCCAGAGCCCAAAAAGAATTGGAAGATGGCTTTCCCTGGTAAATTTCCTGTAGCCAATCTGGCGCTCTCTTCCGGCATTTGCGAGGCTACCATTCCTTCGCCTGAGCGAGACTGTTCTTTTAAAGGCTGGATTGTGTATGGAACGAATTTGATCAAGACGCTGCCCCAGCCCCAAAAAACGCTGGAAGCCATTCAGAATTTAGAGTTGCTGGTAGCGATTGATATTTTACCGGCAGAAATTACAGGCTGGGCCGACGTGGTGTTGCCGGAATGTACCTATTTAGAGCGTTACGACAATCTTCGCTTATCGCCAGGCCGCGTTCCATCGGTTGCTTTGCGAGCTCCGGCCTTTGAACCGAAATATGATTCTAAACCCGCTTACTGGATGGCCCGCGAGCTGGCCAAAAGACTGGGTCTGGAAGCCTACTTTCCCGCTGAAACCATAGAAGAGTATCTCGATTACCAATTAAAGTCGATTGGCAGCAGCCTGGAGGAGATGAAAAAGATTGGCGTAAAATTGCTGCCTGAAGAAGAACACCGGTTGTACCTGGAGGATGGTGAGGATTTTGAATTTGCCACGCCAACGGGTAAAATTGAGCTCTATTCTACCATTCTGGCTGAATACGATTTTGATCCCATTCCCCGTTACAAACATCACGAAGAACCGCCGGAAGGATATTATCGCCTGCTTTATGGAAGAGCACCGATGCACACCTTCGGGCGTTCCATTAACAATCCCAATTTAAATGATTTGATGGATGAAAATGCGGTCTGGATTAACTCCAAAGTCGCTAAACTGTGGGGCATAAAGAACAACGAATATATTCGATTGGAAAATCAGGACGGCGTGCTTTCAGAACCGGTTAAGGCCAAAGTTACCGAAAGAATTCGTCACGATGCGGTGTTCATGGTTCACGGTTTTGGCCATACAGATAAGCGCCTGCGCAGAGCCTACGGCCGGGGTGCTGATGATCAAAAACTGATTACCCGCGTAAACGTTGATCCTTTGATGGGCGGTACGGGCATGCGCGTTAATTTTGTGACATTCAGAAAGGAGGAAGCCTGATGCCTCGATATGCAATGGCCATAGATACCAAACGCTGTGTGGGCTGCGCCGATTGCGTGGTAGCCTGCCAGACAGAAAATAATGTACCGGTCGGTTATTGTCGCGATTGGATTGTGCAAGAGACCAGTGGCGTGTTCCCTGAACTGCATCTTGAAATTCGCTCCGAGCGCTGTAATCACTGCGAAGATGCTCCGTGTGTGCGCACCTGTCCGACCGGCGCCAGTCACATTGCCGAAGGCGGCATTGTTCTGGTAGAACACGATGATTGCATTGGTTGTAAAGCCTGTATTGAATCCTGCCCTTATGATGCGCGCTACGTTCATCCGGAAGGCTACATTGACAAATGTACGTTCTGTATTCATCGCGTAAAAGAAGGCAAGGATCCGGCCTGTGTGAGCGTCTGTCCTACCCATGCCATGATCTTTGGGGATTTAGAAGACCCCAACAGCGAAATTTCGAAGGTATTGCGCACAAGGCAGCACAAGGTACTCATCCCCGAAGCCGGTACGCATCCCCATGTGTACTATTTGTTGTAAGCAGAAAGGAGTTTAAGCAATGCATGAAATAGAAATAACCTCCGGACGAATGAATCCTGAAATTGATCCCATTCTTCATGCCTGGGGCTGGCCTATTCCGCTCTACCTGTTTTTAGGCGGGCTGGTCGCAGGAATTCTGTTTTTCTCTGCTCTTTTCTATTTACGGAATGAGAGCGAAAAATACAAAACCGGGGTCAAAGTAGCGCCCATGTTTACCCCTTTCTTTTTGAGCATCGGCTTACTGGCTTTGCTCTACGATCTGAGTCATAAACTGTATTTCTGGAAATTGTTTACGACCATTCGTGTTGAATCGCCCATGTCGTGGGGGGCCTGGACGTTGTTGATTATTTTCCCACTGAGTATTTTGTGGAGTTTTTTGTTCATTAAAGATGTTTTCCCCAACCTGAGCTGGAATTCCAGGTTATTAGATCAATTGCAGGAACTGGTCAGGAAATTAGCCAAACCCATAGCCTGGGCTTTGCTGCTTCTGTCCATTGTTCTGGGGATTTACACGGGCATTCTGCTCTCGGCTTTTAACGCCCGGCCCTTCTGGAATACTTCCATCCTTGGCCCTCTGTTCTTAACATCCGGGCTTTCCACCGGAACAGCCTTCGTAATTCTGCTGAGTAAAGATCATCATGAAAAAATGGTTTTCAGCAGAATTGACATGTGGTTAATTGCCGTTGAAATGTTCCTGATCATTCATCTGTTCATGGGCTTTTTGGCCAGCATTCAGGTACACGAAGATGCCGCTCATCTCTTTTTAGGCGGGCCTTACACGGCTATGTTCTGGACTTTCGTTTTTGCCCTGGGCTTACTGGTTCCTTTCTTAACCGAATTGATGGAGTGGCGTGGGTACAAAGTGCCCACATCGGTAGCGGCTGTTCTGGTTTTGATTGGTGGAATCATTTTCAGATTTATTGTGGTCGATGCCGGGCAATCCTCCCGGTGGTTATACAAATTTATGCAAAGTAGTTTAAAATAGTGATGAGGTAAGTAAAATGAAAGAACAAAAATTCTGGAATCCTTATGTAGCGGGCGTAGGCCTGGGGATGACTTTGTTGCTGGCCTTTGTGCTGGTGGGGCGCGGTCTCGGCGCTTCAGGTGCCCTGATGCGTTTTGACGTCTGGATGTTGAAATTAATTGCTCCGGGTCACGTGCAATCGAATCCTTATTTTTCCAAATATGCTGAACATACGCTTTCCAACTGGCTGGTTTTCGAGATTATTGGCGTCATGATTGGCGGTTTCCTTTCTGGCGCGCTGGCTGGCAGGTTAAAAGTGAAGACCGGTAAGGGACCGAATATTTCGGTTAAGGGGCGTTGGATTATGGCCTTTGTTGGCGGCGCTCTGGTTGGCTGGGCTGCCCGTCTGGCCAGAGGTTGTACCAGCGGCCTGGCATTAACAGGAGGCGCAACGTTAAGCCTGGGAAGTTGGGCTTTTATGTTCGCCGTTTTTGCCGGCGCCTACGCTACTGCGTATTTTGTTCGTAAACAGTGGATTTAAAGGAATGGAGTGAGAAAATGGCACCCTTTTATAAATTTGGATACTTTGGTACCGAAACCAGCTTTATCATTGCCCTTATCCTGGGCATCAGCTTTGGCTTCTGGCTGGAACGCGCTGGTTTTGGTGAAAGCCGTAAATTAGCTTTGCAATTTTATTTTGAGGATATGACCGTTTTAAAAGTCATGTTCACGGCGATTGTGACCGCCATGTTAGGTCTGATGTACTTAACTCTATTTGGCTGGCTGGATTTAAGCAAAGTCTATGTGAATCCCACCTACCTTGGCGCCCAGGTCTTTGGCGGTCTGGTCTTTGGCATTGGTTTTGCCATGGGCGGCTATTGTCCGGGAACATCGGTGGTGGGCGCCGTGTTAGGGCGCATCGATGCCTTTTTCTTTTTGGGCGGTATTCTGTTTGGCATGCTCGTATTCGGTGAAATGTTTCCGCAGATTGAAGGATTGTACAACTCCGGATTCATGGGGGCGGCCAAAGTAACCGATTGGCTGGCCTTACCCAGCGGACTGACCGCCTTTTTTGTGGTGCTTTTAGCCATTGGCATGTTTTTAGGCGGAGAATGGTTAGAGAAAAAGTTCAGAAAGGAGCCCCAATCATGAAAATATCTGCTAAACTCTTTGGGCTAAGTTTGCTCTTTATTTTAGGATTTATTCTGGCCTTTGCTCCGGTGGACAAAATGGCGGTTCATCAAATGACAACGGAGCAGCTTTTGGCCGAATTGCAACATCGCAACTACTACATTTCGCCGGATGATCTGGCCCACATGATCATTGACAAAGAGCCTGGCTTTGTGGTTGTGGATATCCGTTCCAGGGAGGACTATGAGAAATACCACATTCCCGGTAGCATCCACGTGCCATTGGAAAAATTACTGGAAAGTGAAGAACTGAAATCGCTGGCCGATGAAAATACGATTATTCTGGCTTCGAATGGAAATACTCTGGCTTCACAAGCCTGGCTACTGTTAAGGGAAAATGGTTTTAACGACGTACTCATTTTACAAGGCGGATTAAACTATTGGGTGGAGGCTTTTAACAACCCCAAAAAACCGACTGGTTTTTACACCGACGATGAATTGTTCCGCTACCAGTTCCGTAAAGCAGCCGGGCCGGTGGTCATGGGCAACAAATGGGTCAATCAGAGCGAACCGCAAACAGAGACGCACATCTCCAAACCGGTCATCCGCAAAAAGAGCAAGAAAAAAGCAAAATTTGATGAAGGGTGTTAACTCTTCTTTGCGCAGCAGATATCCTCCCCCCCGGGTTCTGCTGCGCTTTAACAACCACCTGCCTCCAGCCTTCATTCATGTCATTTCGACCGATGTCCCGATTGCGCGTCGGAATATAGCGGAGAAATCGTTGTCCATTGTAAAGGCGAAGTATTTTCATCGAAATGGTTGCAATTATGGCGACCTCTTTGTGGATGAGTTAGAATGGCACTTGAACAAAATTCTGGTAAAGTTTCGAGCTTAAGCTCGAGTTACGTTGCGCTCATGATTGACAGACCACGCCAATCAACGATTTCCGGGCATCCTGAGCCAACAAATCATTCTTAAAAGAAAATGAGAAGCCACGTCGCAAATACGCACTGCCTCCTTTGCGCTATTGCTGTTTTAAGTTTTTACTTTAGCCATTGAAACAAATCGTAACTACAAAAACAAGCAATCTCTCAAACAAGATTGTTATGGATCAATGTTAAAAGGCAAGTTACACTTTACTTCTGCGACAGCGCAGTTACCTGTTCATATTAACTTGCATTGAAAGGCTGTAACAATTAATATTACCTATCATAACGTTCAAGCCAAAAAGAGGAGGGAAGTCTCATGGGATTAACCATCGATAAAATTCGTGAACTTCTGGGAGACGAAGCCGATACCCTTTTGACGCATGAATGTAAAACCATCCCTAAAGAAAAACTTCATTTACCCGGCCCGGATTTTGTGGATCGTATTTTTGTACCGAGCGATCGAAGCAGTAATGTCCTGAGGAATTTAAGCTGGATGTTCAATACAGGACGGCTGGCAGGTACGGGCTATCTTTCCATCCTTCCGGTTGATCAAGGAATCGAACACTCGGCAGGCGCCTCTTTTGCACCAAACCCAGACTACTTTGATCCCGAGAACATTGTGAAGCTGGCCATTGAGGGGGGCTGTAATGCGGTGGCTTCCACTCTGGGAGTGTTGGGCGCTGTTTCGCGCAAATATGCGCACAAAATACCCTTTATTGTTAAGATCAATCACAATGAACTGCTGACCTATCCCAATAAATATGATCAAATCCTCTTTGCCAATGTTGAGCAGGCCTGGAATATGGGGGCCACTGCCGTGGGCGCTACCATCTATTTTGGTTCGGCGGAATCCAATCGCCAGATTCAGGAGATTAGCGATGCGTTTAAGTACGCGCACGAACTGGGTATGGCTACCATTTTGTGGGCCTACCTGCGCAATTCGGCCTTTAAACATGAAGGCAAAGATTATCACCTGGCAGCCGATACCACGGGACAGGCCAATCATTTAGGAGTGACCATTGAAGCCGACATCATTAAACAGAAACAACCCGAATTGAACGGCGGTTTTACAGCGCTTAAATTCGGCAAGACCCATCCCGATATGTACAGCAAACTGGCCAGCGATCATCCCATTGATTTAACTCGCTATCAGGTGGTTAATTGTTACATGGGGCGCATTGGTCTTATTAACTCCGGTGGGGCTTCGGTAGGCGCAGGCGATCTGGCCCAGGCGGTGCGCACGGCCGTCATCAACAAGCGGGCCGGAGGCATGGGCCTGATCAGCGGTCGTAAAGCCTTCCAGCGCCCGATGAAGGAGGGCATTGAGTTGTTGAATGCCATCCAGGATGTCTTCTTAAATAAAGAGGTGACCATCGCTTGATTTTTTTTAGGTTCTGTGGTTTGTCCACAGAACCTATTCTCCTTTGAACCTCGTTCAGGTTCATCCGCTGTAACTCTCTCTTTAGAATCTGTGCATTAAAGGAAATCGATTCCGTTTTTAGTCATTTTTTTATTGGCTCTATCGAGCCAATGCGATTCTGGAGAGTCGCGCTACGGGATTACAAAATTTTTGTGCTGAAGATCCTAACCCCCCGGCTCCCTTCCTTTCTTTTAATACAAGGGAAGGGGGAGCAAATCGTGCAACTTTGCTGAGTTATGCTCTAACATGTTAAGATGTTTTTTCAATATTCGCCAATTTTGTGAATGCTTTGCCTGTCCGGTGGCCAGACGGGCCTGTCCCCGAAGATCGGGATTTTCGCTGCGCTCCAACCGGCTGCACCTGCCAGACGGATGCTCTCTGTGGTTGTTATTCCTTAGCGGAAATGTTTTTGGTTGCGACTCTGTTGCCTCAGGACCAGCTTTTCATTCCCTCACCCAAAACGGCGTTGCAATTTACCAACCTGCCTGTCAAAAAATTTTGAATTTAATTAGATTTTAATCGCGCTTTCCAATAAATTGCTTTCATTAAAAATCATAAATCGAGTCTGGTCATGAAAGAGGTTTTTGTCGAGGTCGTTTTTAATTTACCCATTAATCAAACGTTCAGCTATCGTGTGCCTGATGAATTACAGGGAGTTCAACCGGGCATGCGTGTTCTGGCGCCCTTTGGAAATCAATTTCTGACCGGCGTGGTGGTTATGAAACGCGACCGCCCTGGCTTCACCAAAGTAAGGGATATCATCGATCTGTTAGACGAACATCCCCTGCTTACTGAAAAGATGCTTGAATTAACGCGCTGGATTTCGGAGTACTATTTAAGCAGTTGGGGACAGGCCCTCTTCTTAGCCCTGCCCCGAGGAATTGAAGAGGCCGTAAAAGAAAAAGTTTTTATCCTGAAAAGCCTGCCGGATGAAACCCTTACAGAACGCCAGCGCGAATTGTTTCTGGTTATTGCCGAAAATCCGGGTAACACTAAAGCCTACTACCGGAAAAAATTTGGTTATTCTTCCTTTTACCAGCTATTGAATATCCTTAAAGAAAAAGGGTTTGTGTATTTCGAAAAAGAATACATTGCCGCCCAGGCCAGAGAGTTATTTAGAACCTTTGTGCAGATTAATCCGGATTACCCCAGGTTAAAAGAGAAATATGATGATTATTTGAAATATCTGAAACGTAGGCCGGAAATCGATGTCTACATGATGAAAAATTTAGGGCAGGACATTTTGCGATCCCAATTTTTAAAGGAAACGCGCATGTCGCCGCCTACATTAAAAAAAATGTGTTCCTATGGATTGTGCCAGCTGGTGAATAAAAAGGTGGAACGCACCATTGATTTTGAAGAATCGGATGAACCGGAAATAGTACATCTTACTGAGGAACAGGCAAAGGCCGTTGAGACCATTGAGCCCTATCTGGAACAGCAAACGTTTAAAACCTTTTTAATCCATGGCGTAACCGGTAGCGGGAAAACACAGGTTTACATTGAAATTTTAAAAAAAGTGTTGCAAAAAGGGAAAAGAGCCATCATTTTAATTCCGGAAATTGCCCTTACGCCGCAAACGGTGCGCCGTTTTAAAAAGATTGTGGGCGATGAAATTGCCATCTTTCACAGTAAAATGTCGCTTGGCGAACGGCTCGATTACTGGCATGCCTGTTACGAAGGCCGGATTAAGTGCGTGGTAGGCCCCCGTTCGGCGTTGTTTGCTCCGGTGGAAAATCTGGGCCTGATCGTGGTCGATGAGGAACACGAACACACCTACAAGCAATCCGATTTGAATCCACGCTACAATGCCCGCGACGTGGCCATTTACTGGGCGCGGATGAACAATGCCGTTGTGTTGTTGGGGTCGGCGACGCCCAGCCTGGAGAGCTATTACAATGCTTTACAGAAGAAGTACATTCTCATCGAGATGAAAAAACGGATCGATGATGTAAAAATGCCCCAGGTCGAGATTATCGACATGCGCAAAGCCAGAAAGATCGGGCAGGGCGAACTCCGCCTCTTTTCACAGGTATTGATCGATAAAATCAACGACCGGTTGTCCAAAAAGGAACAGGTGATTTTGTTGCAAAACCGACGGGGCTTTTCCGCCTTTGAACAATGCAGCGAGTGTGGGTACATTCCTATTTGTCCCAATTGCGACATCAGTTTAACCTATCATGCCCATGGAGAAAAATTACAGTGCCATTTGTGCGGCTACACCGTGCCCGCTTACCAGATCTGTCCTAATTGCGGCGGAAAACAGATCGTGTACAAGGGAACCGGTACGCAGCGCATTGAGAAAGCCTTAAAAGAGCTCATTCCGGAGGCGCGGGTTTTGCGCATGGATCGCGACACCACCAAAGGCAAACATGCCCATCAACTTATTCTACAGGCATTTGCCAGCGGTGAAGCCGACATCTTGTTGGGCACGCAAATGATTGCCAAAGGGCTTGATTTTGGTAACGTCACTTTGGTGGGCGTCATTTCGGCAGACGTGGGACTCTCCATTCCTGATTTTCGCGCACCCGAACGCATCTTTCAGCTTTTGACCCAGGTGGCCGGGCGTGCGGGCCGGCGGCAAAAAGAGGGTGAAGTGGTAGTGCAAACCTACTCCTTTTCCCATTACGCCATTCAGTTCGCTAAAAAACACGACTATGTGGGCTTTTTCAGAGAAGAGTTAAAACATCGTCAAAATTTCCGATATCCGCCCTTTGTGCGCCTGATTCAAATTCTGGTTTTAAATAAGGACTTTCTGGAAGCGCTCAACCAATCCAGAAAAATTGCCGGCCTATTAAAACGAAATGTCTCTCAATACGCTCAGGTGCTTGGCCCGGCGCCCGGGATTATCCCCAGAATGAATAATTTGCACCGTTGGGTTGTTACCCTAAAACTCAATCCGCAAAGCGATGCCAGCGGCAAAAAGAGCAAAAGATTGCTCCTTCAGCGATTGGGTTCTATGCTGGAAAAACGACAAAAAAATCAACAAATAATGATCGATGTGGACCCGATTACTCTGAATTGATGTGTAAAATGGCCAGCCATTCCGGCCTGCTTTTTTGAATGCTTCCCTTAAAAGATCTTTTACTTTAGCGTGCGAAAATTTTTGTGCTGTGTGAGGAAATAAAATTGTTGAATTGTTGATTTGTTGAACGGTTGAATGAGCATCCGGCCGACCATTTGTCGAGAATGGGGCACGTGTAAGAAATCCCCAATACATGTTAAAATTTCACACACAAGTCTTCCCCCTCTCCCAGATTTTTATTCTGGGAGGAGGGACCGAGGGGGTGAGGGCTAATTCGTGAAATGACTTCCGCTGTTGGATGGGAAGAGTTAAGAGTGTATGAGTTAAAGGATTCCGGGGCACCGGTCTGTCATTTTTTAAAGAAGTTTTTTGGTTGCGGCTCTGCTGCCTTATAATCTGTGCAATAAGCAAAATCGATTCCGTTTTTAGTAATTTTTTTTTTGTCTATATCGCCCCAAAGCGACTCTGGAGAGTCGCGCTACGGGATTACAAAATTTTTGTGCTGTGTAAGGAAGTGAAACGGTTAAATTGTTGATTGGTTGAATTGTTGAATTTTTGAATGGCATGTCCCCGAGGAATGTGATTTGGAATGACGCTCAGCACGAAGCCTCACTGATTGTCATTTCGACCGATGCGCGGAGCGAAAGCGACGTGCAGAGTGGAAAAATCTTTCTCAGGCGTAAGGGCGAAGCATTTTCCTGAAGGTTGTTCCAATTAGCGCAACCTCTTTGTGTACAAGTTAAAATCGCTCTTGAGAAAGACTTTGCAAAAAATGCTTCGCCCTTACAACG
>NZ_JBSMDE010000153.1:0-5121 GCF_056497305.1 Caldithrix sp.
GCGCAGGGACTTTTTGCGCAGGCGCAGCAGCAAAAAACAGGGGACACTATCGTCGCTAAAATACAAACGGCCATTGAATGCGGTTTAATTTCTTACAAATTGACAGAACCGCAGGAGGTGAAAAGCGCATTGGGCCTTCCACTGCGGGAAAATCAGCGCAGAGACGGCGGCATGGATATTCTGGAAATGGACTATGCGGACCTGCGCTTTACCTTCGGCAAATACCGCCGCGATCCCCGGGCGGTTTTCACGCTTTTGCATTTGACCGTGCACAATCAAAGCGTTGATATTGGACAAAACAGCAAACTGGTATTGAGGAGTAACGACGATTTAAGAAAACTGAATCGGATAGAGGGCCTGCAAAACGTCTCTTTAAAAAAGGTGGATTTAAGCGATGAATTGGCTTTGCTGGAATCCCTGCTCTTTGATTCGCAGACCGAATGGCCGGGCGCGGACAGTCTGCCGGCCGGTTTTGATCCGCGCCGTTTGCTGGAAGAAGGCAAAAATCCCGGTCTGGGCATCCGGGCCATACACGCGCAGGGCATTACGGGGCGCGGCGTGGGGCTGGCCGTTATCGATCAGCCCTTGCTTCTGGAGCACGAAGAATACGCGGGAAGTCTGGCGCGTTACGACGCCACGGGTCTGGCCGGCTTTCCGCCGCAGATGCACGGTTCGCCCGTTGCTTCCGTTGCCGTGGGCAGGGACATCGGCGTGGCGCCGCAGGCCACGCTTTCCTGGTTCGCCGTGCCCATGTGGGAAAAAGACAACAGCGGTTATATCCGGGCCCTGCGGATGATCTTTGCTTTGAATGAACATCTGCCCGAAGAGGAAACCATCCGCGTGGTCAGTATTTCCGACGGGCGTTTCGCAAGCAAGAAGCGCTATGCGGAATGGCAGGCCGTGCTGCGGGAAGCGCAGGAAAAGGGCATCTTTGTGGTGACCTGCGATACCAGCGACTGGCATTTCGGCACCTTGACGCTGAAAGAAGGCACCGACCCGGATTCAGTTGATAATTATCGGGCAGGGAAATACAGTTTTCCGGATGACGTGCTTCGCATCCCGACAGGAAATAAAACTTTTGCCAGCCACAAGGACGCGGATGTGTATTTTTATGACAGAGAAGGCGGGAGAAGCTGGGCGGCGCCCTATCTTGCCGGTCTGGCCGCCCTGGCTTTTCAGGTTAATCCGCAAATCAGCCCGCAGGAAATAAAAACATTGCTGATTGCAACCGCGGTGCGCACGCCGGCCGGTGCGGTGGTTAATCCCACACGGTTCATTCAGCGCGTGACAGAATCTGCGCAAAAAAAGAGGTATTAAAAGCAGCGTTGAGAACAACAACCGGATGATCTTTCACGGCTTGTATTTTGATTCAGGCTGTGAATGATTATCATTCATGATTTGAATAATAATCTTTTTGGGTTGAAGGTTAAGTGGAGTTTAAAAGATGGAGTCTTCTTCTGAAGTGAATGCCATCTTGACTGATTGTTGTGTGTGCTTAACGATGATGTCAGTGCGAGTTCGCCAGCAATAACAGCGATTTTTATATTTTATGAATGATTACGGTATGCTGCCGGCGTTGGGCGACGAATTTGTACTCAAAGAATATTCAACCGTAAGCCTTCGTTTTTCTCAGGATAATGAGGGAAATGTGGAGGCGCTACTTTTAAGACAACCTGATGGTATGGTAACAGCGAGGAAAAAAAATGAATAGTAAAGACCATGAATTGATCGAAGCCGCACGGGCATTAATTAAAAAACGCTTTGTTGAAGGGCGGCACCACATCGCTGCTGTGCTCCGAACAAAATCGGGCCGGGTGTTCAGCGGCGTGCATGTGGAAGTGTACGTGGGACGCATTACCGTCTGCGGCGAAGCGGTGGCCATTGGCGCGGCGGCCACGGCCGGGGATACGGACATCGAAACCATCGTGGCTGTGGATGAAACCGGACGCATCGTTTCGCCCTGCGGCATGTGCCGCGAAATGATCGCCGATTACTCGCCGGATGCGCAGGTGATCATCCTGAAGGACAAGCAGCCGCAAAAAGTAAAGATTGCCGAATTGTTGCCTTTTCAATACGAACAGTGACCGAAAAAGCAGGCGGGATGCGAAAATTTTTGTGCTGAAGATCCTAACCCACCAGCCACCTTCCCTTTATTAAAAAGAGAAGGGGGAGCAAATTGTGCCGCTTTGCTGAGTTTTACTCAGATATGTTAAGATATTTTGCAAATTTTTATTTGCAATCCTTGCGCATTTTGTGAATGCTTTTCCCTTACCAAAGTCTAGAGCTGAAGCTCGAGTTACATTGCGCCTGTTAATTCTCTGTAGGTGTAAAGGATTCTTCCTCCCGCTGAAGCGGGATTCAGAATGACATGAGGCACAAGCCTTCACTGCCTGTGGAAACTTGCCCCTTCGCAAAATAATTCGTAATTTTTAATTAAAATTAATTTTTTGCCTGTCCAGCTGCGCCTGCCAGACGGGCCTGTCAGGCTGGTGCTGCCAGACTGGCCTGTCCGCTGCCAGACGGGTGCCCTTTGCGGTTTTTTAAAGGTTGCGGCTCTGCTGCCTTAGAACTGTAAAATCCGCCTTTTTTCTGAAAAATTAAGTTGCCTCCAATAGCGATTTCTTACATATTCAAAATAAACGGGTGCGGAGAAAATAATGCCTATTTTAGTTAACGGAGAAACGATTACTAAAGAGATGATTCAACGTGAAATGGAGCGTTTGCGGGTGGATCATGATCGTACTTTTCAACAAATGTCTGAACATGAGCGGGAAATCCAGCTTCGCCAGTGGTCTAAAGAGAATGTCATCGAACATGTTCTTTTGAGTCAGGAGGCCAAGAGACGGAATTACCTCATTGATGAAGGCGTTTTAATTTCCAGATTTACCTAATTGACAAAAGATGGAACATTGAACGCAGAAGAAGTAGAACAATTAAAAGCCGATTTAAAACTTGAAATGCAGTTTGAACAATTAATGCAAGAGTTGGCTGAACAAACCAAACCGACCTGCGACCAGGCCTTAATGGATTATTACCACACGTATCAGGATGCCTTCACTGTACCGGAGCGTGTAAACGCTGCCCACATTGTCGCGTATATCGATCATAATCAGAATAAAATCCAGGCCTACCAAAAAATAACAGCGATTGAAAAGCGGTTGAAAGCCGGGGAACCGTTTGAACAATTGGCTCAGACCATGGGGGAGTGTCGGGAATGGCAATTGGGCTGGTTTGCCCGGGGCCAAATGGTGCAGGCCTTTGAAGACGCGGTTTTTGTCCTAAAACCGGAGCAGATAAGCGGCATCATCTTGACGGAGTATGGGTATCACATCGCCAAAGTGAATGATTACCAGCCGGAACAATTGATCCCATTTGAAGAGGTGCGCCGGCAGATTGACGAACAAATGAAGCAGGAGCGCCTGCAGGACAAGCTTTTTGAACTCGTCGATGCCCTGAAAGAAAAAGCGTTAATTGTAGAGGAAGAGGATTAATGCTGGCCGCAAAAAAAACGCTCAATTCCGTTTTAATTAAGCCTGCCGGACCCGATTGCAATCTGGATTGCAGCTATTGTTTTTACCTGAAAAAATCCGCTCTTTTTCCTGAGACAACGCAACACAGAATGTCGGAAGAGACCCTAAAAATCATGATTAAGCAAATCATGGAACAGGGAGGGCAACACATCTCTTTTGGCTGGCAGGGGGGGGAGCCTACTTTAATGGGGTTGCCATTTTTCGAAAAGGCGGTTTCGTTCCAGAAAAAATTCGGCCGGGGCCAATCTGTGGGAAATGGGTTGCAAACCAACGGCCTGCTTCTCAATGCTCAATGGGCCAGGTTCTTAAGAAAATACCATTTCCTGGTTGGTTTGTCGCTCGACGGCCCGCAGCACATCCATGACGCTTACCGGCTTAAAAAGAGCGGCAGCGGTTCTTGGAACAGGGTGGTCGATAATGCCAAAATGTTGCTGGACAATGGAGTGCAGGTTAATGCCTTAACCGTACTCACCGACTATTCAGCGCAATTTCCGGAAGAGATTTACGCCTTTCATAAATCACTAGGATTACATTTTATGCAATTTATCCCCTGCGTAGAGAGAGATCCTGATAACCCTGGGCAACTGGCAGATTTCTCATTAACTGCAGAGCGATATGGTCAATTTTTGATTAAAGTTTTTGATCTGTGGCTTTCTGACTTTAAAGACGGGCAGCCAACAACTTCTGTACGCTATTTTGATTCGGTTTTTCACAGCTATGTAGGATTGCAACCGCCAGAGTGTACTTTATTGCCGGGGTGCGGGGGGTATGTGGTCATCGAACACAATGGCAATGTGTATTCCTGTGATTTTTACGTGGAAGATCAGTGGTATCTGGGCAATGTGCATTCCAGGCGAATCGTTGACATGCTTAATTCTACGCGGCAAGAACAGTTTGGTCTGGTCAAACGCCGATTGCCGGCTGAATGCCAACAGTGCCCCTGGTTGACTCATTGCTGGGGAGGTTGTCCCAAAGACCGGCAAATGGATCCTGCTGATCAGGGCCTGAATCATTTTTGTCTGTCGTTTAAAATGTTTTTTGAACATGCCGACAGCACTTTGCGCGCTTTAGCGCAGCAGTGGCGAGAGCAGAATCAGGTTGTTGCTCAACCAACAATGGTAAACATCGAAATACCCTCCAGAATCAACCCCAATGATCCCTGTCCCTGCGGCAGTGGTAAAAAATACAAAAAATGTCATGGCCGACTTTAAATATTTTAATGTAATGCCTTAAAATATTGACGTATTTTATTGACCAAGGCAGCAGGGTCCAATCATTAATCTACCACCGAGAACACAAAGAAGCACAAAGATATTATTAGAATACTTCCTTCAAAACTCATAATCCCGCTTAGCGGGATGCGAAAATTTTTGTGCTGTGTGATGAAGTAAAAAAAAGGTTGAGTTGTTGAATTGTTTAATTGTTGAATGGCCCGTCCTTCGGCCGGATAAACCTGTCCGGCTGCGCCTGCCAGACGGGCCCGTGCTACGGCCGGACAAGCCTGTCCCCGAAGATCGGGATTTCCGCTGCGCTCCAACCGGTGGCCAGACCTGTCAGGCTGCGCTTTGCCAGACTGGCGGGCCTGTCCGGT
>NZ_JBSMDE010000154.1:0-42036 GCF_056497305.1 Caldithrix sp.
AATCTTTGCTTTGTAAAATTTGATTTCTAAATGTTCATCTACTCAAACGTTTGGGATTGCCCTGTAATTAGGCAGCTTAAAAATTTTCGCATCCCGCTAAGCGGGATTATAAGTTTTGAAGGAAGTATTCTAACCTGGCTTGTTTCCTGGCACTAATTCAACTAAATTGTCGATAATATGGAGGGATTATGATCAGAACCATTTTACATGTGGACATGGATGCTTTCTTTGCTTCCGTTGAACAGAGAGAGCATCCCGAGTTAAAAGGAAAGCCGGTTATTGTCGGCGCCGATCCTGGTGGGGGACGGGGAAGGGGCGTTGTTTCTACCTGCTCTTATGAGGCACGCAAATATGGGGTTCATTCGGCCATGCCCATTTCACAGGCCTATCGACTCTGTCCGCATGGAATCTACCTTCCGCCGAATGGTAAGTTGTACCAGCAGGTCAGTCAAAATATTTTCCAGATATTTTATGAATTCACAGACCTGGTAGAGCCCATTTCCATCGATGAAGCCTTTCTGGATGTAACGGGTAGCCAGCGTCTGTTTGGCGACGGAACAACCATTGCCCGAAAAATAAAAAAACGCATCGAAGAAAAGGAGCAGCTTACGGCATCCATTGGCGTTGCGCCCAATAAATATCTGGCAAAAATCGCTTCCGACCTGAAAAAACCGGATGGGCTGGTTGTGGTCCGGCCTGATGAGATTGAAGCCTTTCTATGGCCTCTGGATATCTCTCGCCTATGGGGCGCCGGAGAACACACGCAGCAGACGTTGAGAAAAATGGGCATTCATACCATTGGCGATCTGGCCCGATTTCCCCTGGACGTTTTGAAACAAAAACTGGGCTCTGCCGGCGAACATTTTTATCGATTGGCCCATGGCCTGGATGAACGTCCGGTAAGCGTGGAACAGGGCGTAAAATCGGTAAGTAATGAACACACATTTGCTCAGGATGTGAATGATGTGGAAGAGCTTACCAGAAAGCTGGTTTACCTGTGCGAAAAGGTGGGCTATCGATTGAGAAAAAAGAATTTGAAAGGTAAAACCATTCACCTTAAGCTGAGATATGATAATTTTTCAACCATTACGCGTAATCTGACCCTTTCTCAAGCAACCAATCAAACGCGTCAAATTGTCGATGTGATTCTGAATCTCTTTGAAAAAAATTACATGGCCGGGCGAAAGGTACGCTTGTTGGGCGTTGGCGTAAGCAATTTTGATCAACCTGGCGGCCGACAGATCAGCCTTTTTGACCTGCTGGATGAAAAACAGAACCGCCTGGATCGAGTTCAGGATTTACTGAGTAACCGCTTTGGGCACGATATTGTACAGCGCGCCGAAAGCCTGCCCCAAAAAAAAGGAGGCGGTAAAACGTAAAGTTGATTGTCCTTTGGGGCAAAAGATTGTAAATGTTTGGCGCTCAAGTCTCCGGCCATTCTTTAGTTAAGAAGGCTTAGGAATGCAGAGTCCTTAAGGCCAAACAACAATATGCGTTCAGTGGCAATCTATTATTTTTTAGAATCCTTCTCTTAAAAGATCTATCACTTTAACGTGCGAAAATTTTTATGCAGTGTGAAGAAGCAAAACCGTTGATTTGTTGAATTGTTGGTTGAATTGTTGAATGAGCATCGGGCCGACCATTGGTCGTGAATGGGGCACGTGTAAGGAATCCCCAATACATGTTAAATTTTCACACACAAGTCTTCCCCCTCTCCCAGACTTTTATTCTGGGAGAGGAGGAGAGGGCTAATTCGTGAAATGACTTCCGCTTTTGGAGGAGTAGAGTTAAGAGTATATGAGTGTAAGAGTTAAAGGGTTCAGGGGCAACGGCCTGTCATTTTTTAAAGAAGTTCTTTTGGTTGCGGCTGGGCTGCCTTAGATAAATTCCTCTTGAATCGGATTAAAAATCCTTAATCTGAAAAAAGAAATAGAGCAGAAAAATAGGAAACAAACAAATTTTGCAAGCGATTAATATTGATAATGATTAAAACTTTACTTAAATTACATGTTTGTAATTTAACAAGGAGCTGAAAAGGAATATGTACACATTATTGATTATTCTCTTTATTCTGGTAAGTATTATGATGGTTGTGGTCATTTTGCTGCAGTCGGGTAAAGGTCAGGGCCTGGCTGGTTCTATTGGCGGTGGAATGGGTGGTACTTCTGTATTTGGTGGGCGTGGCGCTGCCGACTTTTTAAGTAAAGCCACGGCCTGGATCGCGACCATTTACATTATTCTGGCCATTATGATCAGCGTCATTTACAAATCCCGTGCAGAAGCAACGCAAAAAAGTTTAATAGAAAAGAGAGTGGAGCAGCAGAAAGAAATACCCGCTCCGCACATTCCGGTCGCTCCCTTGCCCGGTGAGCAGGGACAACAGCAGCAACCGGCCAACCCTTAAAAAATAAAGCTGGAGTGGTGGAACTGGCAGACACGCTATCTTGAGGGGGTAGTGGGCGAGATGCCCGTGCGGGTTCAAGTCCCGCCTCCAGCACCCTAAAAAGAGCATCTCCAGCAGGAGATGCTCTTTTCGTTTTAACTCAACTTGATGGAATGCAATGACTGAACTGCTCCTCTTTCTGAATCATATTGACACGGTGCTCTTTATCTTTTTTAATGTGCATCTGGCCAATTCTATTTTTGATGTGGTCATGCCCTTTGTGACCGATAAGCACACCTGGTATCCGGTCTGGCTGGCGACAATTGTTTTACTGACCTGGAAGGGCGGCCCAAAAGGTCGCTGGGTGGTGCTGATTACCCTGCTGGCTGTGGGCACGGCTGATCTTGGAGTCAACCGCATCTTAAAACCGTGGATCCAGCGCATTCGTCCCTGTAATGTGGTTGATCAGGCCCATCTTTTAATCGGAAAAAAATCGTCATTTTCCATGCCTTCATCTCATGCGGCCAATTTTTTTACTCTGGCCACGGTGTTTAGTTACTTTTATCGAAAGTACCGCTATATCTTCTACTTTCTGGCTGCACTGGTAGGCTATTCGCGTATTGCCGTAGGTGTGCACTATCCGTTTGATGTCCTTGTCGGTGCCCTGGTTGGAATGGCTATTGCCTATAGCTGGATCGAGCTTTTCAGGAAATTGCTGGCTTCGAAACAAAACCCCTGGCTGCAATAAGCTGTGCCGCTCCGCTGTCAGCAAATCTAACAGTATTTGTTTACTCCAATGAATAAAGAGCACAGATTATCCCCGCAAAAAAACTTGCCTGTTTTAGAAATAACAGTGAAATTGTCTCATTAAAGGAAATGTGTAATGCAACCTGCATGGATCAGCAATGCGTGTAAGCGGTAAAAAGGAGCTGGATCGTGTCTTTAAAAATTCTTTTCATCGGAGGCACCGGGATTATCAGCTCGGCCTGCGCTACGGTTTGTCTGGAAAAAGGGCATGAGCTGTACCTGATCACGCGCGGGCAGAGTGAACGGCCCATTCCCCGCCGCGCCCGACATATTTCTGCTGATGTCCATGATGTGGATTCCCTTTCTGAGGTATTGAAAAATAAGTCCTTTGACGCGGTGGTAGATTTTGTGGCTTACACTGTTGAGCATGTGGAACGCGATTTACGATTCTTTAAGGACAGAACAGCACAGTACGTCTTTATCAGTTCGGCCTCGGCTTACCAGAAATCGCCACAACGCTGGCCCATTACTGAAGACACGCCTTTAAAAAATCCATTCTGGAAATATGCCCGGAATAAAATTGCCTGCGAAAACCGTTTGATGCGCGCCTGGCGCGAAGAGGATTTTCCGGTGACGATCGTGCGCCCCTCGCACACCTATGACCCGCGTACCATCCCTTTAAAAGGCGGTTACACCAATATTGCCAGATGGCAGCAGAATAAACCGGCTATTTTGCATGGCGATGGCACTACCTTGTGGACACTGACCCATCATCTGGATTTTGCGCAGGGTTTGGTCGGCTTACTCGGTTTGCCACAGGCCATCGGAGAAGCCTTTCACATCACATCCGATGAGATTTTGAGCTGGAATCAGATCGCGGCTATTGTGGCCGAAGTTTTTGAAGTCCCGTTGCGAACATTGCACATCCCCTCTGAAGTCCTGGCTAAATATGATGCCGAATGGGCTGGAAGTCTGTTAGGCGACAAACGCTTTTGCCTGTTTTTCGACAATTCCAAAATTAAACGTTTTGTGCCAGAATTTAAGGCAAACATTCCTTTTAGACAGGGTGCCAGGCAAATGGCTGAATGGTTTAAGGCGAATCCTCACAAACAACAAGCCGATCCTTACTGGGAGAAAATATTTGACCAAATTGAACAAGACTGGAAGGCTACAATAAATGGCTAAATTAATCGATCTGTCACATCCCATTACTGCTGACATGCCGCTTTTTCCCGGTACACCTCCTGTAAAAATAAATCAGCTGCACACGGTTGAAAAAGATGGTTTTGCCGAAAAACAAATTCAATTAACCACCCATGTAGGGACCCACCTGGACGTTCCGGCGCACATGTTAACCAATGGCAAAACCGTAGATCGATTGCCTCTGGAAACCTTTTGGGGCCGTGCGCAAGTAATCGATGTGCGTGCCTTTGTGGATCAAACCATACCGGCACATCTATTCAATGCTCTGTTAAACAATGATGCTCCCGACTTTTTACTTTTCTACACAGGTTTTGGACAAAAATGGGGAACAGAGGCCTATTGGGGACGATTCCCTGTGCTGAGTGAGCAGGCTGCTGAGAGGATTGGGCAGAGCCGCGTTAAAGGAATTGGGCTCGACGCCCCTTCGGTAGATCCTATGGATGCTGTTGAATTTTCGATTCATCTTAAGTTGTTTTCCTGCCAAAAAATTATCATTGAAAATCTTACCAATCTGCGCTGGCTACCGGCCAACACCTTTTGGTTGAGTGTTTTCCCCCTGAACCTGATAGCAGCCGACGGAATGCCGGTCAGAGCGGTAGCCATCATAGACGAGGAGTAGTCATTGAAGCACAGAAAACGATGCGACTGGGTACCAGAAAACGATCCTTTGTACGTGGTCTACCACGACCAGGAGTGGGGCGTGCCACTTTTTGATGATCAAAAACTGTTTGAATTTTTAATTCTGGAGGGATTCCAGGCCGGACTGAGCTGGAGGACCGTGCTGTACAAAAGGGAAAATTTTCGCCGCGCTTTTGATTATTTTGATGCTCAGAAAATTGCAGACTATGATGAACACAAAATCGAGCAGCTCATGCAGAATGCAGGCATCATCCGTAATCGGCTAAAAATTTTGGCGTGTATTAACAATGCCCGGCGTTTTCTGGAAGTGCAGCAAAAATTCGGCAGTTTTTCACACTTCATCTGGCGCTTTACCAACGGCAAACCGATTATCAATCACTGGAAAAGTATGAAGGAATTGCCGGCCAGAACGGATTTGTCCGATCTCATCAGTAAAGAACTCAAAGCATTGGGCTTCAAGTTTGTCGGCTCAACCATTATTTATGCCCACATGCAGGCTACAGGTATGGTAAATGATCATCTGGTTTATTGCTTTCGACATGTGGAATTATCGGGAAAGTGAGTTCTGTAAGGAATGCCTCTGGTATGTAGGCCTTGATGGTCCCTGCCTGAACGGACTCTTTCTACTCGTCAAAGCGTATTTAAAATCGTGTAACGGATATTATCGCCTATGAATCGCAAAACCAATGGATTGAGACATGGCTTGTGCAACGTAGAAAATACAAGATTTTTTTGAAATTAATCGGTTCATTGACTACATTTTGGAAGATCAAAAGGCAAAAAACGACAACCAGACTCATGACAGCAAAATCCGAACTTCCAGGCGCTAACGACACTACCAAAACAGACGCTTCCTGTTCGCAAACGAGTTGTATTCAAAATAAGATGCGTTTAGTCCTGATAGCGAAATACAGCCTGATAACTTTTAAACGATTTGCTCCTTTGATTACGGTTTAAGAAGCCATGGACGAAATCAGCATTAATTAGAAAGCCTTAAAGCTTTGAGGCGCGCATGAAGATCATCATTACCGGAGCTACAGGCTTCATAGGGCGTTATCTGGTATTCTTCTTTGTAGAGAGAAAATTCTCAGTAGTTGCCCTGAGTCGCCATCCACAAAGGGCCAGAAATCTGTTCCCCCCTTCAGTAAAATGTTTACCCTGGAAAAATCAGAACCCTTCGTCCTGGATCGAAGAACTCCAGCAACCTTCAGTGATCATTAATTTGATTGGCGAAAATATTGCCGGGGGACGGTGGAGTGAGGCATACAAACAGAGGCTACGCCATAGTCGCCTGGATTCTGTAAAAACTTTACTCAAAGCCTTACAACCGCCATGGGCACAGAACCATTTGCTTGTACAGGCATCGGCGGTGGGCTATTATGGCCATGTCCAGCATGTGGTCGATGAAACCGCGCCGCCAGGCCATGATTTTTTAGCGCGTCTGGTGGCCGATTGGGAAACAGCCAGCCAACCGCTTGAAAACCTCGGAGTGCGTCGCGTCATTATGCGGCTGGGCGTGGTGCTGGGTAGAGGCGGGGCGCTGCGCAAAATGTTGTTACCTTACAGACTTTTGTTAGGCGGAAGTCTGGGCAGCGGAAAACAAGGCTTTCCCTGGATTCACATTCTGGATGTGGCCCGCGCCATCTTATTTTTGATTGAGCATGTTGAACTGAACGGGGTATTTAATTTTGTAGCGCCGCAAAAAGTGAATCAAAAGGAATTTAGCCGCGCCCTGGGCAACGTATTGCACCGCCCGGCCTGGTTACCCATGCCGGCGCCGCTCTTAAAACTACTACTGGGCGAAATGGCCCGCCTGGCTTTGCTCAGCGGACAGTTTGTGGAACCCAAAAAATTGCTTTCTGCTGGATTCCGTTTTCAATATCCTGAACTGAAAAGCGCTTTAAATGATATTCTCAGATAATACTTAAAGGTAATTGAAATGATTTCTAAAGTGTACACGGCTGCCTTGATGGGCATCGATGCTTATGTGGTGGAGGTGGAAACGCATCTGGAAAAAGGGATGCCCTATTTTGGCATTGTCGGACTGCCGGACAATGCGGTTAAGGAGAGCCGCGAACGAGTCGCTGCGGCCATTAAGAATTCTGGCATCTATTTTGTAGCCCAACAACGGATCACTATTAATCTGGCCCCGGCCGATATTAAAAAGGAAGGCTCCTCCTACGATCTGCCCATTGCCATCGGCATTTTAACTGCTCAGGGCAAAATCGACGCTCAGGCCGTGGAAGATTATCTGATCCTGGGAGAGCTGGCACTGGACGGCAGTATTCGTCCCATTCACGGCAGTCTGTCTATTGCCATTAAAGCGCGCGAGGAGCAGTTCAAGGGCTTAATTGTTCCTCAGGAAAACGCTCGTGAAGCGGCCATGGGCAGCGGTTCTGTAAAAGTCTATCCCATGAGTCATTTGCTGGACGTGGTCAATTTTTTGAATGGTCATGCTGATTTTGATCCTCTGACTGTAGATGTGCACCGGATCTTTGCCGAAGAGAGTAAATCTCCTCTGGATTTACGTGATGTAAAAGGTCAGGAGCACGTGAAACGGGCCATGGAAGTGGCTGCAGCCGGCGGACACAATATCATTATGATCGGGCCTCCGGGTTCCGGGAAAACCATGCTGGCCAGACGTTTTCCTACCATTCTACCGTTGATGTCATTGGAAGAAGCCATTGAAACAACCAAAATCCATTCTGTGGCTGGTTTGCTGCCCCCGGATCATGGCTTGATTGGCGTACGTCCCTTTCGGTCTCCGCACCACACCATTTCGGATGTCGCTCTGGTGGGCGGCGGACGTTTCCCCAGGCCAGGCGAAGTCAGTCTGGCGCACCATGGGGTTCTCTTTCTGGACGAACTGCCCGAATTCAAGAAAAATGTGCTGGAAGTATTGCGACAGCCCATGGAAGATGGCAAGGTCTCCATTGCGCGCGCTGCGTTCTCTTTAACCTATCCGGCTAAATTTATGCTGGTGGCGGCTATGAATCCATGCCCCTGCGGTTATTACGGAGATCCTACCCATTCCTGCACCTGCACCATCCCACAAATTCAAAAGTACCGTTCCAGAATCTCCGGGCCTTTGCTGGATCGCATCGATTTGCACGTGGAGGTGCCCGCTGTAAATTTTAAACAATTAACTTCCGATCGTTCCGGTGAACCCTCTGCTGTAGTGCGTCAACGTGTGCAGCGAGCCAGGGAAATCCAATTAAAACGTTTTGCCAGAGAGAAACACGTCTTCTGTAATGCCCACATGGAGAGCAACCTGATTCGCAAATACTGCGTGATTGATGAGCAGGGCAAGGAATTGATGAGCAATGCCATTAAAAATGTGGGCTTGTCAGCCCGCGCTTACGATCGGGTTCTGAAAGTGGCAAGAACCATCGCTGATCTGGAGGAGAGTGAACAGATCTTGCCCCACCATTTAAGCGAGGCTATTCAGTACCGAAGCCTGGACCGTGAGATGCCCTGAAAAAGAGAGTGATAAAGTGATGAAAAGAAAAGATGGAAGCCCCTTGAATAATTGAAGAATGTTGGTGGGGGAAAGTGGCTGGGGATGACGGTAGGTAAAAAAGTTTCCTTTCACTTACTATTTAATGCGAAATGGAGAAGGATTTGACGATCATCGCTATGAGACTGTTTTAAACTTGTAAAAAGAAGGTGCGTCGTGGTTGAAGCAGAAATAATTATTGTTGGTGGTGGGCCGGCAGGCGCCAGCTGTGCCGGGGAACTCCATCGAGCGGGGCGTGATGTATTGATTCTTGACAAAAAATCGTTTCCTCGCACCAAGCTTTGCGCTGGTTGGGTCACGCCCAGAGTCTGGAAATTACTTGGCGTTAAAGCGCAGGATTACCCCCATAGTATTGTCCTTTTTAAAAAGCTCCACTATTTTTTCGGGAAAAAACGGATTGCACTACCCACCCGCCAATATTCCATCCGACGGTATGAATTTGATCATTGGCTAATCCAGCGCTCTGGTGCGCAGTTTATACGACACGAGGTCAAAAATATCCGTCAACAGGAGGAAAATTTCATTATCGATGATCAATTCCGCTGTAAAATTCTAATAGGGGCCGGTGGAACGAATTGTCCGGTTTACCGTACCTTTTTTGCCAAACACAGACCGCGCCATCCTGAAAAACGCATCGCCACTATGGAGCTGGAGTTCCCCTTTTCCTACAGGGACCCTAACTGTTATTTGTGGTTTTTTGAAAATGATCTTTCCGGTTATTCATGGTATGTTCCAAAAGGCAACGGCTATTTAAATATTGGTATTGGCGGTAAATTTGCCGTCCTGCAAAAAAAGAGACAAACCATTCAACAACATTGGCAGTTTTTTATCAACAAGCTGGTATTAAACCATTTGATTGATGCTGATCCCGGGCCGGTGAAGGGCTACCAATATTTTTTGCGTCAGGATGATCAGGTGCAGTTAAAAAATATCTATTTAATAGGGGATGCGGCGGGCCTGGCGACCATCGACATGGGGGAAGGCATTGGCCCTGCCATTCAGAGTGGGCTGCTGGCTGCCAGAGCCATTTTAAATGGGCAGCCTTACACTATTAATAGGATACCGAAATTTAGTTTATGGGATATTCTGTTCTGGTGGCGATAAAAAATAATTAAAAATTACGAATTATGAATTTTGAATTTAAAATATGGGTTCACTCTAAAAAATATTTTTGTATTACTTCCATTAAAAGATCTAGTCCCGCCACAGCGGGATGAGAAAATTTTTGTGTTGTGTGAGGAAGTAAAACCGTTGAATTGTTGATTTGTTGAGTGGTTGAATGAGCATCAGGCTGACAGGACCAAATTCCCATTGATCGTGAATTTTACATGATAGGAAATCTCTAACACATTTGGGGAAATTTAACACACAAGTCTTCCCCCTCTCCCAGATTTTTATTCTGGGAGAGGGGGATTGAGGGGGTGAGGGCAAATAATTACTTTACGCCCTTTGCGGTCTTTTAAAAGTTGCGGCTTTGCTACCTTAGAGCACAGATTTACATTTTTTAATATCTGGAGCAGCCAGCTTTCCATTTTCCACTGCGCCACACACATCATTGGCCACTCATGTTAAAGTTTTCTGGAAAAGAGAATGGAGCAGCTACCAGTCTTAACATCAGACAAGGCGCTGAATTTCCCTGGGTAGCAATAAACTAAAGGTTGTCCCGCGGGCAGGTTCGCTGTCAACCTGAATAAGCCCTTGATGTTCGAAAACAATGCGTTGTACCAGGCTAAGACCAATTCCCGTGCCGCTGGCTTTTGTGGTGAAGTAAAGATTAAATATCTTGTCTTTTTGATCCGGCGGAATGCCCCTGCCGGAATCGGTGACATTGATCTGAATTTTATCCTCAACCTGCAGAACTTCGATGGACAGAGTCCCCTGGTTTTCCATGGCATCCAGCGCATTTTGAATCAGATTGGACATCACATCGCGCATCTGATTGGCATCCCAGAAAACCATTCCATCCCAGTGCATGTTTAATTTAAATGTAACCTGACGTTCAGAAAAGGTCGGTTGATATTGAGCCACAATGGAATTGAGCCATTCACTCAATTGAAACTTAGAAGGTCGTACTGGCTCTGGTCGTGAAAAGCGTAAAAATTCATTGATTTTTTGATTGATGCGCTTGACCTCAGTGTACACAATGTCCATCAATTCTTCGTACAGAGATTGATCTTCCTGTGGCTTAAAATCTTTTTTTAATTGTTGCACAATGGTGCTGATGCTGTTTAGCGGATTTCTGATTTCGTGCGCCACGCCTGCCGCTAACTGGCCGATAGCGGTCAGTTGTTCCTGGCGTTTGAGATGCTCTTCAAATTGTTTCTGTCTGGTAATGTCTCTCAGTACCAGAATGCTGTTTTCATGCCCTTCACTGTCCAGAAACCGGCTTTGAGAAACCAGAATGGTTTTTTGCACATTGTTCACTACCAATGGAACTTCGTGGATCTGGTCGGGCTGTTCAGCCAGGCGCTGCCGGATGGGTTCGTCTAATAGCCGTTCCAGCGGCTTACCCAGCAAGCGGTCTCTTTTTGTATTAAACAATTGCTCTGCAGAGCGGTTAAAAATTTTAATGCCTGTTCTGGAATCGGAAACAATAATCGCGTCACTCACATTTTCAATGATATTGGATGAATAGGTTTCAATGATCGTGTACTGTTTGTGCAAAATATCGTAGCGCTGTCTAAAAAAGGTGAAGGTAACCATTAACAGGGCCAGAGTGATCAAAATAAAACTTAGGACCATCAACCGGCGATAAATGCGTTGATTGATGCTTTCCAGAGCTCTGGAAGACAAACCCAGGCGAAACAGACCAATGTTGTTCTGGCGGTAGGAAAACGGATGGTCCGCTTCAAAGATGCGAACCGAATCAAAATCGAGGATTTTAAAGGAAACCGGATTTGATTGTGTAGCATGTTGTAAAAACGTTTGCTCCTCTGGAGGGGCCAGGTACTCTAATTTTCCGGCCGCAGCAATGATGTTGGTAGAATCTTGCAGGGCCAAAAAGATAATGTTGGGAACTTCGGTAGCCAGGCTACGAATTAAAGAACCGAAATCGGCCTGCTGGCTGGTTACGTTTTTCAGAGTTGCTCTGCCAATCAAAAAGAGGATTTCTCCCCGAGGAGTAAACATACATCCTACGCGAAAGAGGGAAGTATCTGCGGCGTCATTCCATCTTTCCTGCCAGAAGAGCGTGTCGCCACTCACCGCACGTAATTCAAGGGCTTTGTCCAGTAAATGATTCAACTGATCTAAGGAAAACTGTTTGAATTGTCCGCTAAGCAAAAAGGGTGTGTACAGCGAATCGAGAAAAAGCAACCCATCGATGTTGGCTCGGCGCATGGTCTTTTCTATTTCTCTGAAAGAGATGCGTTCCTCAATACTTAAAGCGTAAAAAGTCTGTAAAATGCGGGCCAGATGGTTCTCAATAATTTTTTGCCCCTGAACATTATTTTTAATCAGGTTTTCAGAGGCCATAATGACCGAGTGTAGTGTGGCTTCTGACTGATTGCGCATCAATTCAAGAAGCTCGTTCCTGCTCTGGCGCATTTCAAACAGGGCATTGGCAATCAACAAAAAAGCCACCAAAAGGTAGAGTAAAATGAGATAGCGGTAGGTCTTTATGGATGTGATGATTCTTTGTAACATGTTAATTAAAAAGCCACCCTCAAAACGGAGGATGGCTTTTCGACATATTATTTCTTTTTTGGTATCGGGTGTGCAATTTTGGCTGCATATTGCTTAAAATTAAAGGGTTTATGGAAAGGATTTTTTTCGTTATGACAGGTTACACAAACCTTTTCTGTCGGAATGATCAACCCATTGGCTTTAGCCTTTTCAAGATTTTTCATGACGCTCATTTTTTTGTACGCGCTGCCAGGGCCATGGCAGGATTCACAGGACACGCCTTCTTCCATGGTTAATTTACCCTTAGGATCGATCTGGGCTTTATCAACGGCCGCCATGGTTGAATGGCACGTAGTACATTTGGGATCCTTGGAAGGATCGGCAATCCCATGTTCTTTGGCATATTTCATGGCTTTTTCACTTTTCAACGATTCCATGGCTTTGGCATGAGGGCCATTTTTCCAGATAGTGTATTGTTTGCCGCTCTTCTTTGTGTTGTGGCAGGTCTTACATTTGGCAACGCCTACATATTTAAAATTGCCGGCCAAAGCATAATTGCTCCATACACTAAATGCAAGAAAGAGCGTTACCAGAAATTGCATGGTTTTTCTCATAGTTCCATCCCCTACGTTAATTGGACACTTTTAATTACTACAAGAATAAGATAGCGATATCTTTAATTTAATTCAACTCTAACGCCTAAAATTTTTTCATGTTTCATCCTTTTAAAAAATTTTGTTAATTTGTGAACAAAATTTTAAAATAACTAAAAATCGTTGTATATTTGTCTTTTGAAAAGAAGTGAGCGCGCTTCAGCCAATGTGCGCCTAAATAACAGAGAAGAGTAGGGAAAAAGGCTTTTAAGCCCTGAAGCCATATATGATAAATAGATTAATCGGAATAAAAAATTCGGGTTTAAACCTCAGGTTTTTGGTTTACTTTTTACTCTTTGCTTATGTGCCACTAACCATTTTCAGTGTGGTCGGTTATTTTTTGAACCGTCGAATTTTGCATCAGATTTACAGCCAGGATCAAAAACAATATGTTTTAAGATGGGAAAGAAGCTATCGTCAAATCCTGGAAAGTGAAAAAGCCGTCTATTCGATTCTATTAACCAACCTGGACGACCCGCTTAAAATCTTCGAACTTAAAAAATCACACAGAGCCCTTATCAGTCATCCCTGTGCTTTAATAGTGAAAGGAGAGGTATTTTCTCCCTATAAGCAAGATAACGATTTTAATCGCGATATCCGTAAGGCGTTAACAGCCCAGAGCGATCTGTATTTCAATCTGAAAAACACCACCTTCTGGTTAAGGTTACATCTGGATGCCGATCATATCCTCTTTGTCAGATACCCCGTGCACAATTTACTGACCACGGGTCTGGGGCTGCAACAAAACACGCAAATTTTTTTGATTTCAGAAGATCAGGGGGTGGTCATTTCCAAACAGGAAATACGGGTATTCGACGACCAGGCTCATGACAGAAGCAGGGAGATTACGGAATTTGTTCAGAAATTAAAAGACAATCCGGAATGGCTTACGGTCCTGTCCGATTTTGAACCAGGCTGGCAGGTAGTTTACCAGAGGAGTACAGCAGCCATTTTCAGCCCTTTAAAGAAATTTCTTTTTCAAATTATTGTGGCCAATCTGGCCATAGGTATTTTGTTGCTTGTTTTTGCCGTGTTCACGGCTCAGAGTATTTCACGGCCCATCAGAATGCTGGCCGAAGCGGCTAAACGAATCAGCCATGGGCATCTGAACGAAGCTTTTCCTATTAAAGGAAAAGATGAAATCAAAGAACTGGCCGTGGAGTTCGAGACCATGCGCCAGAAGCTGCTGGAATCGTATCAGAATTTGGAAAAGAAGATCGAAGAGCGCACACGGGCTCTGCGTGAAGCGCAGTTTCAGATATCGCATCAGGAAAAAATGGCCAGCATCGGATTGCTGGCGGCTGGCATTGCCCACGAAATTGGCAATCCCTTAACCAGCATCTCTTCCATGACTCAAATTATTAAACGCAAAGTCAACGACGAAAATGTCGAGCAATATTTGAACACCATCCGCGAGAACATCGAACGCATATCACGTATTGTGCGGGAGCTGGTCGATTTCGCCAGGCCTTCCAGTTTAGAGGCAACCTGGGTGAACGTAAACGATGTTATTCGCAACGCCTATGGCATCCTCAAATATGACAAACGGGCCAAGGCCGTTGAATTTAAGTTAAGTTTGCAGGAAGACATTCCGAACCTGTTTCTTGTGCCTGATCAGCTGTTACAGGTGGTCCTTAATATTTTGTTAAATGCCATGGACGCTCTGAAAGAAGGCAAAGGCCGGATTGAAATCGAATCCCGATTGGAAGACGAACATATTTTGATCACCATTGCGGATAATGGGGTGGGCATTCCTGAAGAGCATTTGAGTAAAATATTTGAACCTTTCTTTACCACCAAGGATGTAGGCCGCGGCACAGGACTGGGGCTTTCGGTGAGTTATGGAATCATTAAGAACTTTAACGGCTCCAT
Organism: Caldithrix sp.; assembly: GCF_056497305.1. Lineage (NCBI taxonomy): Bacteria > Pseudomonadati > Calditrichota > Calditrichia > Calditrichales > Calditrichaceae > Caldithrix > Caldithrix sp. The sequence continues at coordinate 14,639 of NZ_JBSMDE010000154.1, forward strand.
TTCTGTTCAAAGTAAAGTGGGCGAAGGGAGCGCCTTTACTATTAAACTACCGGTGAAAAATAATATGGAGAACATAGATGCAAGCTAATATTCTTGTAGTAGATGATGAACGATCCATCCGCGACTCCCTGGAACTGGTATTAAAAGAAGAAGGTTACGGAGTACAAACCGCGACAGACGGTAAACAGGCCATGGAACTGTTACAAAATCATGATTTTGACATCATGATTACGGACCTCAAAATGCCGGAAGTCGATGGCATTCAACTTACCCAACACTGTTTGCAAACCTATCCCCAGACCTCGGTAATTATAATTACAGCCTATGGTAGCCTGGAAACCGCTATCGAAGCTTTACGGTTGGGCGCCTACGATTACATCCTGAAACCGTTCGAATTTGACGATGTGCTCATTAAGGTGCAAAATCTGATTAAACACAAAGAACTGATTCTGGAAAATCAGGCTCTGCGTCGGGAGATTCATGCCCGTTACGACTTTAGCAATATCGTGGGTCAGAGCCCGCAGATGAAAGAGGTTTTTAAGCTGATTGAAAAAGTAGCCAAAACAAAGGGCAACGTTCTGATTACCGGAAAAAGCGGAACGGGAAAAGAATTGGTGGCCAGAGCCATCCATTACAATAGCGACCGGGCCAATAAACCTTTTGTGGCCATCAATTGCGGCGCTATTGTGGGCACGTTGATGGAGAGTGAATTTTTCGGCCACAAAAAAGGCGCCTTTACCGGAGCTATTCGTGACAAAGACGGATTTTTTAAGATAGCCAACGGAGGCACCCTGTTTTTAGACGAAGTAGGGGACATCCCGTTGCACTTGCAGGTTAAACTTTTACGCGCGATTGAAGAGGGCGTCATTTTGCCGGTGGGAGGCACCACGCCCATTAAGATTGATGTCCGCATTATTGCGGCTACCAATCGTGATCTGCTAAAGGATATTGAGGAAGGTCGGTTTAGAGATGATCTCTACTACCGTTTAAATGTGGTTGAAATAAAACTTCCTTCCCTGAATGAACGAAAGGAAGACATCCCTTTACTGGTGGACCACTTTATTAAAAAGTACAACTACGAATTAAAACGCCGTGTTCTGGGAACCGACAATGAGACCATGCGCATTCTGATGAACTATCCCTGGAAAGGTGGAATTCGGGAGCTGGAAAATGTGATTGAACGCGCGCTCATCCTTTGCGAAGGAGATTACATCACCAAAAAGGATTTGCCTCCCAATATGGTTCAGGATGAATATTTGAATGCCATACCCGATCGTTTGAAAGATGCCGTAGCAGCTTTTGAAAAAGAACACATTTTGAATATTTTAAGACGCACCGGAAACAATAAAGAAGAAGCTGCTAAATTATTAGATATCAGCTTATCGTCGCTTTACAGAAAGATGGATGAGCTGGGAATTAAAAATGTTCGCTAAAACCCAATTTTGGAGGTTGACATGATTCGAAAAGAAGATGCGCTGGCCTATCATTCTGAAGGCCGCAAAGGGAAAATTGAAGTAGTTAACACTAAACCCTGTTTAACACAACGCGATTTAAGTTTAGCTTACACGCCGGGCGTTGCCGAACCCTGCCGTGAAATCGAGAAAAACCCGGATCTAGCTTACGAGTACACGGCCAAGGGCAATCTGGTAGCGGTTGTTTCCAATGGGACGGCCGTTCTGGGGTTGGGTGATATCGGTCCATTGGCTGGTAAACCGGTTATGGAAGGCAAGGGTGTATTGTTCAAACGCTTTGCCGATATCGATGTGTTCGATATTGAGATCAATTCCAAAGACCCGGACGAAATTGTGCGTACGGTTAAATTGCTGGAACCGACCTTTGGCGGAATTAATCTGGAAGATATCAAAGCTCCGGAGTGCTTTTACATTGAAGAAAAACTGATTGACATCATGGATATTCCCGTTTTTCATGACGATCAACACGGCACGGCGATTATTTCTGCGGCAGCGCTGATTAATGCCCTCTATTTACAGGGTAAAAACATCGAAGATGTAAAAGTAGTGTTCAGCGGCGCCGGAGCGGCCGGCATTGCCTGCGCTACATTGTACTGTGAATTGGGCGTGCGCAAAGAAAACCTGTATCTGGTCGATTCTAAAGGTCTGGTTTACAAAGGGCGAAAAGAAGGCATGAACCCTTACAAGGAACGGTTCGCCAATGGCGATAGCCCGGCAACCCTGGCCGAGGTCATCAAAGGGGCTGATGTTTTTGCCGGCGTTTCGGTAGCCGGTCTGGTCACCAAAGAAATGGTTAAATCCATGGCCGATAAGCCCATCATCATGGCCATGGCCAATCCCGATCCGGAAATTCGGTATGAAGAGGCGACTTCAGTACGCGATGATTTGATCATGGCTACCGGTCGTTCCGATTATCCCAATCAGGTGAATAACGTTTTGGGATTTCCTTTCATTTTCCGTGGCGCTTTAGATGTCCATGCCCGAAAGATCAATATGGAAATGAAAAAGGCAGCCGTGTATGCCCTGGCCGAACTGGCCCGTCAGGATGTGCCAGATTCAGTGATTAGAGCCTATGGCGGTAAACCGTTTCATTTTGGTCCGGAATACATCATTCCCAAACCTTTTGATCCGCGTGTGTTAACCTGGGAAGCCATGGCTGTGGCCAAAGCAGCGGTTAAAACGGGCGTAGCCCGCAAAAAAATCACGGATTGGGATGCTTATCGCGATAGCCTGGAAAGCCGACTGGGGCGTTCGCACGAAGTTTCGCGCATCCTGATTAATAAAGCCAAAGACATCAAAAAACGCATTGTTTTGCCCGAAGGAGAAGAGATCAAAGTGCTGCGCGCCACCCAAATTTTATTGGACGAAGGCATTGTTGAACCCATCTTATTGGGCCGTAAAGAAAAGATTCTGGAATTAGCCAGAGAACACGATCTGGATATCAGCAAAGCCAGGATCATCGAATACGCGGAGAGCGAACACATTGACGAGTATGTGGACGAGTTGTACCGATTACGGCAACGTAAAGGTCTAACACGCAATGCCTGTCACCGATTATTAACCACCGATCACAATTATTACGGGGTGATGATGGTGCGCAAAGGTCATGCCGATGGCATGGTTTCCGGAGTCAATCATTATTATCCGGAAGTGATTCGTCCGGCGCTGCAAATTCTTGAAGTGCAAAAAGATAAAAAGTTTATCGCCGGCCTTTATGCCATGGTTTTTAAGAAAGAAACCATCTTCTTTGCCGATACGACCGTCAATATTGAATCCACGCCGGAAATCCTGGCCAATACGGCTATTCTGGTGGCCGATAAGGTGAAAAAGACCTTTGACATTGAACCGCGTATTGCCATGCTTAGCTTCAGTAATTTTGGTAGTGTGCGCCATCCCTACTCGGAAAAGGTAGCTAAGGCTACAAAGATGGTCAAAGAGATGAGGCCGGACCTGATCGTTGATGGCGAAATGCAGGTTGACCTGGCTTTTGACACGGAATTGAGAGAAAGAGATTACAGCTTTTCAGATCTGAAAGGTCGGGCCAATATTTTGATCTTCCCCTCGCTTGAGGCCGGTAATATTGGCTACAAACTGATGATGCGACTGGGCGGAGCAGAGGCCATTGGACCTATTCTGGTCGGCCTTGAGAAATCGGTGCATGTTCTACAACGACATTGCGATGTGGACACCATCGTCCGGATGTGCGCGATTGCCGCACTAGATGCTTAATAAAATTGAAAACATCCCCGAATATAGGTTCGGGGATTTTTTATTTGGCAAATTTTAGGCCCAAAAATCGGGAGGGCATTATTATGGAGCAGCTTATCCTTTCTTCGATCGAATCCAGCTTAGCTGAAATGAAAAGCGCCAAGAATTGTGAACGCATTCTTCACAACCAACTCGGCGAACTTGTTAAGCTGCTTGACTTAAATGTGGCAGCCATTATTGAACTCAATCCGGAAACGGAGCAACTTGAAATACGAAACTTTTACAATTTGTCCTGGAATTTTTGCAAAAATTACCGCCGTCCTATCGATTCTGCGTTATTACGTGAACTAATCTGGAATAATCAGGATATTAATATTCCCGAAAAAAAACACGGACAAAAAGTGGTAGAACAACTGCGCATGGATCACCATTTTGTTTCGGCTTTTGTCACCAGTTTAAATGCCCTTCAGCAACCCCTGGGCTTTTTGTATGTGGATTCTTTAGAGCTGAATTTTTTCAATGAAGAGAGGCAGCGCATTGTGCGAATTTTTGCCAGCTTAATCTCTACCGTTCTTCATCTGGAACGGCTTTCGCAAAAATTAAAAGGCCTGGATCGCTTTGACGAAGAATCCGGCGCTCTGCGTTTTGAGTATTACCTGCCCTTTTTAAAAGAAAATGTTCATCGCAGTACGCGCATGATTGAACCCTATTCGCTTCTTTTGCTCGATCTGGAAAAGTACGGCCATGTGATTACTCAATTTGGAATACAAATCGCAAAAGATTTATTACAGGAATTGGTTCAAAAAATTAAAACGCAATTACGTAAATACGATGAAATATGCCGCTTTGGGGCAGATGAGTTCTTAATTAGCCTGCCTGCAACAAACAGGCAAAACGCTTTTGAGGTGGCCAGAAAGATAAAAAAAGTGGTGGAACAGTCTGAATTCACGGAAAAAAGATTGAAAGTTTCGCTTTTTATTGGGATTGCTTCTTTTCCCGAGAATGCCAATTCGCTGAACGGTTTGTTGGTGGCGGTAAAAAATGCCTTGATGACGGCCAAACGAACAACCGATCCAAACCGAATAGCAACAATCTCAACCAAATTTGAATAAAAGAAAGGACTTGCCATGTTGAAAAGCTTTAAGCAGTTACTGAACCAGGTTTCAAAAATGGAAACACGAAAAATTGCGGTGGCCATGGCACAGGATTCTGAAGTATTATTAGCCTTAAATGCTGCTTATTCAGCCGGATTGGGCGAAGCCATTTTGGTGGGCGACAGACAGGAAATTATTAAACGGGCCGAAGAAGAGCATATTAATGTCAAAAATTTTGAAATTGTTGATGTGAAAGAGGAAAAAAAATGTGTTAGAGAGGCGATCGAAATCGTTCGCTCTGGAGAAGCTCAGGTGATTATGAAGGGGCTGTGCAGCACGGCCAATTTTTTAAAAGGTATTTTAAATAAAGAGTACGGATTACGGGCAGCTGAGGTGCTTTCGCATCTGGCCATTTTTGAGAGCCCGAATTATCCAAAATTATTGTTTATGTCAGATGCCGCCATGAATATTGCGCCGGATCTTAAGACCAAAATTGCCATTACGAACAACGCTATTCGGGCAGCCCATGCTCTGGGTTACAAACGGCCCAAAGTAGCTTTGCTGTCTGCTGTGGAAAGAGTAAATGCCGAAAATATGCCTTCATCGGCTGAGGCGGCCATCATGGCTAAAATGGCCGAAAGAGGACAATTGGGAGAAGCCATTGTCGATGGTCCGCTGGCGCTGGACAATGCACTTTCGGCTAAGGCTAATCAGATAAAAGGTTTACAATCTCCGGTAGGGGGCAAGGCCGATATTTGCATTGTGCCCAACATCGAAGCCGGAAACATTTTTTACAAGTTGATGACCATTTTAGGTAATGCCCTGGTGGCCGGAATTATTTTAGGGGCAGCCGTTCCAGTTGTTTTAACATCCAGGGCGGATTCCGAAAACGCCAAGTTTCTTTCCATTGCCACAGCACTGGCCGTAAGTTAACAGGGAGAAAAACGATGAGCGAAAACAAAGAACCGTTGATTTTGGCCATTAACCCCGGATCAACCAGTACCAAAATTTCTCTGTACCAGGGCGAAGATGAAATCTTTACAGAAAATATTGCTCACAAAATTGAAGAACTGGCCCGTTTTAATCGGGCATCTGATCAGGATTTGTACCGCATGGAGCTGATCATACGCTTTTTGCGCGACAAAAAAGTAAATTTGAACGAGATTGCAGCCGTGGTCGGTCGGGGAGGACTGGTACGCCCCATAGAAGGTGGAACTTACATTGTAACCGAACAGATGGTGGCGGATTTAAAAAAGGGGATCATGGGTGATCATCCCTCCAATTGCGGGGGCCTGATTGCCTATGCCATCAGTAAAGCGCTTGGTTGCCAGGCATTTATTGTCGATCCTGTGGTGGTGGATGAATTGCAGGATTTAGCCCGAATTTCGGGAATGCCGTTGATCCCCAGAAAAAGCATCTTTCATGCTTTAAATCAAAAAGCGGTTGCCCGCGAAACGGCCAAAAAATTGGGTAAAAAATATCAGGAATGTAATCTGATTGTGGCGCACATGGGAGGTGGCGTTACAGTAGGGGCCCATCACAAAGGAAAAGTTATTGATGTTAATAACGGTCTGGATGGCGATGGCCCTTTTAGCCCGGAACGCAGCGGCGGGGTGCCGGTGGGCGATCTGGTCAAAGTGGCCTTCTCCGGAACCTATACCTATCAGGACATGAAAAAGCTGATTAAAGGTCATGGCGGCATGGTGGCTTATCTGGGAACTCATGACCTGCGCGTGGTGGAAGATCGCATTGACAAAGGCGACAACGAGGCAAAATTGATCTTTGAAGCTATGGCCTACCAAATTGCCAAAGAAATTGGCTCCCTGGCAACGGTCCTTTTCGGAAAGGTGGATGCCATTGCCCTGACAGGAGGAGTGGCCAAAAGCAAACGTTTTGTGGACCTGATCAGGAAACGCGTTTCTTTTATTGCTCCCATTTATGTTTTTCCGGGTGAAGAAGAAATGAGGGCCCTGGTTTTGGGAGCTTTACGTGTTTTGAGAAAAGAAGAAGAAGCAAAAGTGTACTAAAAGCCCCGCACCGCAAAAAATGTCCCTTTACGGAAAGCGCAACATCAAAATTAATTTGCTAAAATGGGGGAAGCATGCATTACATATTATTTACTTTAGGCGGAGCCATTGCCGGTTTTTTTATCGGTCGGTTTATGTCAAAATCGGGTTTTGGTTGCCCCCTGATTTGTGACCCGAGAATAAGCACTATCTATTTTGCGTTAATAGGTTTGTTTTTGAGTATTAGGTAAACAAAGAAGAAAGGAATACTATGGCGACACAAGTTAAAGGTAAAGTGGTTCATATCAAAGGCGTAACTTTTAATGGTATTACGGATTCCAACCACTGGGTGGTCATGGACGGCCCGCCTAAATTTGGCGGTGAGAACGGCGCTATTCGCCCCAAGGAATTGTTGCTACTTTCGTTGGCTGGTTGTACGGGTAGCGATGTGGCATCCATTCTAATTAAAATGCGCCAGAAATTTCATCGTTTTGAGGTCCATGTGGATGCCGAAATGGCCGATGAACACCCCAAAGTTTACACCAAAATACATCTGACCTATAAAATTTGGGGCGAAGTAAATGAGCAAAATCTGATCAAAGCGATTAACCTTTCCCAGGATATTTATTGTGCCGTAACCGCAATGCTGAAAAATTCTGTAAATATTACCCACTCCTATGAAATAAATCCACAAGAATAGAGAAGAATGAGCAGATGGAATTCCCATTTGCTCATTTTTTATTAAATTTTTTCAAATATTGTCGAGAACAAGTAAAAATGTTTAATCAAAGGAAGTTTCCAATGGAACAAAAAGTAATTGATTGGGAGACGGCGATTGAACGCTTAGGGGGCGATAAAGAATTTCTAATTGAGCTTCTCAATGAATTGGTTGAACAAATCGACCAGAGTTTACCAGAGCTTAAAGCGGCCATTGAACAACAAAATTTTGCGGAAGTGCGCTCCCTAGCCCATGGTCTGAAAGGCGCAGCCGCGAACCTGGGGGCGGATAAGATTTCTGCCAGGTTTTACGAGCTGGAAATGATGGGCAAAGAAGAGAAATTGGATGGGGCGCTGGATCAATTCGATAGTATTTTACAACTCAAAAAGGAATTAAAAGCAGAATTGAATAGCGTTTGATTGCACACTAGTCCCATGTCCCATGTTTATGTATTAGAGCAGCAGTGCCGCAACGTAACTCGAGCTTCAGCTCGAGACTTTTATAAGGGCGAAATGACAGTCAGTGAGGCTTCGTGCCGAGCGTCATTTCAAATACCGATCCTCGGGGACAGGCCAGTCTGGCAGCACCAGCCTGACAGGCCCGTCTGGCAAGGCTCAGCCTGACAGGTCTGGCCACCGGACAGGCCATTCAACAATTCAACGATTCAACCAATCAACAATTCAACAGTTTTACTTCCTCACTCTGCACAAAAATTTTCGCATCCCGCTTTTTTGGCGGGAATAGATCTTTTAAGGGAAGTATTCTAATCGCACTTCGCTCCTCTCCATTCAATCATTCGACTAATCAATTATCGATTCATTAAACGATGGAAAAAGATTTTACACGTTAAAGCGTTAGACCTTTCAAAGGAAGTATTTTAAAAAGCCCCGATTGTTCGGGGCTTTCTAGAGTTAATTGCTGTGTCGGCTGCTCAATAATTTAAGCTCCGGCAAGTTGGTTAAATCTTTGATGCGTTCTTTGGAATAACCAAGGGCTTGAAAATCTAGGATGCCGTTGGGCGTATGGCATTCCTGGCAAGTACGACCTTCTTCGGTGATTCCATGGTTAACCATTAACGTCCCCATCTGGCGCATCCAGTGCGGCTCCACATGGACTAATTTGCCGTCTTTGACCGGATAGGTGGTGTGCCACTCATCAACTCCAAAGTAGCGCATAAACTCATCCATCATAAACTCTTTAAAGGGCAATTCGTACATCCTTTTAATAATGGGATTCTTGACCGCAGTGAGCACCGATAAGCGGGCATCACCGGTTTCATAATATGTTGGATAATCAAAGGGCAAAATCATGGCGCCAAAAGGCCCCTGGTTTGACATGTCTTCAAACATGTAGGCATTGAACAATTTAAAGGGATAAATTTTGCTCTGCCCCTTTCGCATTAAGGGTTTAATGTTTTTTTCGATCATTTCATTTCTCTTTTTTAACATTTCAGGAGAGAGCTGTTCTAGCGGGTGGGTGGCCAGATGGACATATTCCTCCACATTTAGATCCTTGTATGTTTTTTTCAGTTCAATCGCAGCTTTTCGAATAGCCTCAATGATTTGCGGATCATCGATAACCGCTAATTGCCTGTTGAGAGGATTGTAATGCCCCGGATTGGATGGATTATCACCAAGGGCATTGGCCAGAAAGGTGCCGTACCCATTAAACCACAAAAAGGTGAAACCGCGATTGGTTTCTCCAGATCGGTAGATATCGGTCGGCACGTACACACCTTCTTCTTCATTCCAGGTTGGATGTACCCAATCGCGTAAAACGACATTTTCTTTTTGCAATTTAGTAATATGACAGGTTTCACATGCAATGCGGTTTACATGCCCATTTAAGATTACGCGATATTTTGACTTTGTGTGTGGAGCAGAGGTGTGGCAGTTTTCGCAGGCTACTTTTTTGCCAGGTAAGTCATTGGAGACAAGGTCCACGCCCTTGTCTCCCCGCGGAATCTTGTGTCCTTCAGGAACATGGCAATCGGTACAAACTAAACCGGCTCTGGCATGCACGTCATCTTCCGGACTAAAGCCGGTGCCTCGTTTTGTTCCCACGTGAAGTAAGCGTTTGTGTTTGTAACCTAATTTTTTACCCGACTCGTTGTACTTGTAAACATCTCCACCCAAATCGTGCTGGTGGCAAAAGAGACAATTTTTGGCCGTCGGTTTGGTCACGGCCAGCGCAGCCTTCAAACTGCGGTCTTGATTCCAGCGTAATCCCCGCGCATCTTTAATGACATAGCGTTGATTCATGTCATAAGTCTGCGAATGGCAAATCAAGCAATCTACCCCTTGTTTGGCCTCTTCCGGAATGTCTCCCACAGGTAGCATTTTTTCTGTGGCGGGCTGATAATTCCCACCAATATGGCATTGGCCACAACCTTCACTGCGAATTTCAACTTCTTTTTTATGAGCAGGCCTGGATTTGACCAGAGCGGCCCAGCCTGTCCATGAAAAGCTACCTGGTATCCCGCAGGCCCGGTCGATTTTGCCCACCGGAATTTGATGGGAATTCGGAGCATTGACCTCCCGCCCATCATATCCGTAAATCGTAAATCCGGAAGATTTGCGCTGAAACAAAAAGTGGATCGAGTTCAACACATCATCCATCGTATTAACCACTTCCTTGCTTCCATCGGCATGGTGCACGGTCATTGTTGAATGACAGGTAAGGCAGGTTTTAGGCCCTTCATACTGTCTGATGCCCGCATCTCTGAAGTATTCAATGTGTTTGTATGACGTACTATTCATAAATGAAGGCGTATTCATCAACATATTCATGCGGATTTTACGCGTAAAAGGATTGGGCTCATCTTTAGTGATTTCCTTTGCTTTCTGTTCTCGTTCCTGATAGGTTATTTCGCGGGCAATGGCTTCAAACTCTGTGTCACTTACTTTAACGCTGTTGTCATAAGTGAGCGGTCCGTTTTCAACGCCTGTGTAGGCCTCAAAGAGTGGTTCGTACAACAATTTAAACAGAATGACAATCAACACGATTAAGGCTGCAACAAGAGCGGCCCATTTTACCGTTCGGTTTGCAAATAGTTGACTTAATTTACGCTTCATCATTTGCTCCTTTTTGTTTCCCTTCTGTGTGCAGAATAATATGGTATCCTTCAATCATGCTTTTAAAATTACTGGTTACAGTGTGGCCGGTAGTCCCGAGATAAATGTGGCCAATAGTAAAGAGTGTAAGAAAATATGCGACTACCACATGTAAAATGGCCATGGGCCAAAGTCCATCCATTCCCAGTATTTTTTGTGGGGCCAGCTCCGGAAATAACAGAAACAAACCAGAAATGATCAGCAAAGGCATCAGAAAAAACATGATCGAAATGTAGGTTAATTGCTGTAATGGATTAAATTTACTGTTCTCGCTGGCTTCATAGGGATGCGGCTCGCCACGGAAAATGCCAAACAGATAAAACCGAGTTTGGCGATAGATGCGTTTTGTTAAGCCCTTGAAATCAGGAATGTAATGTTTGCCATTCCAGGTTAACAGGTTTCCGATTAAAAAATCAAGGTACATAAATACAAGAAGAATGCCCGCTGTATTATGGACAAGTCTGGCTGTCTGTAAAGGGATAAGGGGATGGTCAAGGCTGGAGTAATGCATGCTGATCCCCGTCACAATAAGAATTAAATAGAGTGTGGCGTTGGTCCAGTGCCATATTCTTAACCATAATGGGTATAGATATATTTTTTTCATCTGCTTTGTCTCCTGTTTAAAATCCAGCGGCCTAAAGCATGGGCGAAAATCCCAAGCACTACCAGAATAAAAATAATGATGGATAGTTGATCGAGTAATGGATCTTTAGTCATGCCAACAATATAGGGCGTATTGAACATGAGGGTTTTTAAAAAGCCAATCTTTTGCCTGCTCTCAGAAGTTTTAAAACGGTACAGTTTGCTAAAAAGAATCGAGTTTTGCGTATGGCACTCTTCACATTTTTTTACAGATTGTGCTGAAGGCAAAATTTTATGGGAATAAACATCGGCATCAGGTGGCGTATGGCATTCAATACAGCGAACCGATTGCCAGTGTAACCGGGGGTTGGGTAGCCATTTATGAGCTATCAGCAAATCTCTGGGGGGCTCATCTGTTATTCTGGACAATTGCATCGGTGTGGCGTGACAATTTAAACAGATTTGATTATCTTTGCGCACCATGTTCTGAACGTTTGCGTCATGAACCGTTGTTTTAAAAGAATGAGGATCGTGGCAGTTAAAGCAGGTGAACTTATCGCCCATTTTTTTGCGGTGAATGCTCACATTAAATTCGGCTTCCCGTTGTTTAAATTTGAATGGCTTAAATTCTGTGTCTTCGTGGCAATCAGTGCAATACAAATTTTGGCTTCTGGCCTGTGTGGAATGAGGAAATTGAGCAAAACCAGGATTGTCGTGACAATCTGTACAGGAAAGCTCGCCATGATTGGAATTTTTGAACTGCAGCGAATCCACATAGAGATTCACAATAGCATTGGTGATGGAATCGCGATAGGAAAGTGTTTTCATAGAGTGGCATCGGAGGCAGTATTGGTTTGAATCTTCAGAAACAGCTAACAGTTGTGTGAAATTTATCAGCAACATACCGAACAGCATCATAATGGAAAAAGATTTTATGGACATACGCAGCATTCTCCTTTCTTACGATTTATCCTTGAGATATCTGGTAATGGTTTGTTTTATTTCGTTACAATAGAATGGTTCTCGGTAGATAGGACAATAGTAACAGTCTTTATCAGCACAGGGTTCAGGTCTGTTTTCCTGCGCCCAACATGGCCCCGAGGACTTTAAATAGGCTGGACAAGTCTGGTAAACATCTTTGGTACAATCTTCAAACATCAACCAGCAGGGGCGTAAGGCTAATAGTTTGCGGATTCCTTCGATATTTAATTTGTCTTCCACGATCATTTTACGAATGCAGGTCAAACGATCAATATCCCATTGTGAAAGCATACGATGGCCGGACTGGTTCTTTTTTAAAATAATCAGGCCCGAACGCTCGTACAACCGGATGGTGTGAACACTAATGCCTAACATCCTGGCTGCCACACCAATTGGGAAAATAAATTCTTCTTTAGACTTCATCGTTCTACCTTATATTTTAAAATAAATAAATACCTATATTTCAAAATATAGATAGCAATTTACATGCCAAATATTTTACATTGTAAAATAAATGTCGATTCCTGATAATTTAAGCTTTTTTGATAATTATGAATTTTCCGAAAATGGTGCGAATTACAATTTTCAGGAAAAAAAGGTTTCAATTTATTAAGACTGGGAAAGAGAATGGCTCAAATCACAGTGTTACAGGTCTGTTGTAAAGTCGTCTCCGATTATGAGATGCCATAGTTCTAAGGCAGCCAAGCCGCAACCAAAAGACATTTACACAGGAATTTAAGTAACCACAGAGCGCACAGAGAAGCATTTTTAAAGTAAAAATTACGAATGACGAATTACGAATTAATTTGCGAAGGGGCAACTTATGCCCAGGCGGTGAGTAACCGTGCCGGCATGTCATTCTGAGAATCCCTTACATTGGCAGACCATTCGAAAGAGCAATGTAACTCGTGCTTCAGTCCGCGACTTTATGAGGGCGAAGCATTTATGGCGAGCTTTTGTTTTAAAACCCATCCCCCCGGCCCTGTCCCCTTTAAAAAAGGGAAGGGGGAGTTATAATCTTTACAATGTAAATTTTGATTTTTAAATGTTCATCTACCCTAACTTTTGGGAAAGTTTAGTAAGAATGCAGCACAAGAATTTTCGCATCCCGCTGTGGCGGGATTAGATCTTTTGAAGGAAGTATTCTAAGCATCGGTTGGTTTAAAAGTGAAGCGACACGCCGAAATGGGTGTTGCTCTTTCCCTTTTTACTAAACCGGCCGCTCAAAAGGTGATTCCTTAAATGCCATGTTCGATTTCTGGATTCTTGTGATTTCCCTCTGGGAACAAGCTTTGTTCACTGCCGCTGATCAAATTTTCTGACAGCTCGTTTTAACCTCCTTCAACAGCGATTGTGATTTTTTTGTGACCACTCAATGGCATGTTTAAGTTAAAAAATAGTAGGAAAAACCGTTGTGTGAAGGAGGTAATGGTTTCAAAAAATTTGCAAATCCGCTGATTTTTTTCCATTTTACAAAAACAAAATTTTTTTGCAGGAGGTGTCATGTCCCAAAAACGTAACCCATCCTCCCTTTCCCGCCGTCAATTTCTTAAAGGCGTAGGCAGCGGAGTTGCCGGTAGCCTGGCTGCCAGTAAAATGGTAAAAGCATTGCCCATTGAGCCGCTAAAAGAGCAATTACCTCCTGAGGGACAGGTCTTCATTCAACTCCGTGTGAACGGAAGGAATTACGCATTGCACATTGAACCACAGAGCACTCTGGCCGAAGTATTGCGCGAACATTTAAAATTAACCGGAACCAAAATTGTTTGTAATCATGGTGAGTGTGGCGCCTGCACCGTTTTGCTCGATGGTGAGGCGATCTATTCCTGCCACATGCTGGCTATAGACGCGCAGAGTAAAGAAATTACCACCATCGAAGGGCTGTTGAAAGGCGAGGAACTCCATCCTCTTCAAAAGGCCTTTGTTAAAAAGGATGGTTACCAATGCGGCTTTTGTACGCCCGGCCAGATCATGGCGGCCAGGGCTTTACTCATTAAAAATCCTCATCCGACAAAAACAGAAGTTCTACAGGCCATGTCTGGCAATCTGTGCCGTTGCGCCGCTTATCCTAAAATTATCGATTCTGTTTTAGAAGCGGCCAAAGAAAATTAAGAGAAAGGGAATGTCATGGCCGAGGACAAAATCATTAAATCCAGATTCTTTTTTGAAGAGGAAGAAATTGAACAGTTAGCCGAAGTTTCGACCCGGAAATATCAACCCTGGCCCGGTAACAAAAGGCTGAAATATGTCGGCAAAGGTCTTCCCCGACTGGATGGTTACGATAAAGTGAGCGGCAGCGCTGTTTACACCTTTGACGTCAATTTGCCACGCATGGCTTTTGCCAGAATTTTACGTTGTCCCCATCCCCATGCCAGAATCAAAGCCATCGACCTGACGCAGGCCCAAAAAATAAAAGGCGTTTTGGGCATCTTAACGCATCAGAATGCTCCTAAAGTAAAATGGTACGGAACTTCCTACCTGTTCGATCCCCATTTACGCTACGAAGGCGACGAGGTGGCCTGTGTGGTTGCCGAAAGCGAACACATTGCAGATAGGGCATTGCAAGCCATCAAGGTCACTTACGAAATTTTACCGTTTGTGGTTGATGCCAGGCAGGCCTTAAAAAAGGAAGCGCCGAAACTTTACGAAGACGGTAATTTAGTGGGCGGGCAACCTCGCATTTACGAACGGGGGGATCTGAAAAAAGGTCTGGCAGAAGCCGACGTAGTGGTGGAACGCCAGTTCAGCACCCAGGTGGAAATTCACCATCCCACAGAACCTCATGGCAGCGTGGTAAACTGGGACGGTGATCAATTAACGATCTGGGATTCAACCCAGGGCGTCTTTTCTGTACGTCGAAGCATTGCTACGGCGCTGGGATTGCCGGAAAGCAAAGTACGCGTCATCAAAAAATACATGGGGGGCGGTTTTGGCTCCAAGTTAGAAGCCGGCAAATACACTGTAATGGCCGCTTTACTCTCCAGGCAAAGCGGTCGTCCGGTGCGCCTGACTCTGGACCGACGTGAGATGAGCCTGGCGGTTGGCAACAGACCGGATTCACATCAAACCTTGAAGGGAGCCGCTAAAAAGGACGGAACACTGACTGCTCTTTATTTAAAGAACATTGCCGCGGCCGGCGCTCACCCGGCCGGAACCGGTTGCGCCTGGCCAGTGCGCAGCATGTACGCCTGCCCAAATGTTAAAGTGGAAGAGTACGGGGCGTACATCAATGCCGGGCGGGCCAGACCCTTTCGTGCCCCAGGCCACGTCCAGGGTTTTTTTGCTCTGGAACAATTGATCGATGAACTGGCCGAAAAAGTGGGCATGGACCCGCTGGAATTTCGTTTAAAAAACTACGCAGAGCGCGAACCCAACTGGAACATTCCTTACACCAGCAAATTATTAAGAGAAGCCTACCTGAAAGGCGCGGAGGCCATCGGCTGGTCGCGCCGGAACCCGATTCCAGGCGCACAGGCGGGAACGGTAAAAACCGGCATCGGCATGTCTTCACAAATCTGGTGGGGCGGCGGTGGACCGCCGGCTTACGCCACTCTAAAACTCAACCGCGACGGCAGCCTGCAAATTATTGCCGGCAGTCAGGACCTGGGTACCGGAACCTACACCATTCTGGCCCAGGTAGCTGCCGAAGTGCTACAAATTCCTCCGGAGCGAATTGAAGTGATTCTGGGCGACACCGATGTGGCCCCCTACTGTGGTTCCAGCGGGGGTAGCACCACTGCGCCCTCCGTTTCTCCGGCTGTTCGCGATGCGGCTGAGCAACTGAAAGAGAAGCTCTTCTCCGCTGCTTCGGCTACTCTGAATGTTCCGCTAAACAAGCTGACTTTTGACGGGCAAACGTTTCGGAGCAAAGAAACGCAGAGCAAGAAAATAACGCTCAGTAAATTGATTCGTGAGCTACATGAAAACGTTTTGATTGCCGTTGGTAAACGGGAAGCCAATCCCGAGGGCTATGCCATCAATTCGTTCGGCGCTCAATTTGCAGAAGTGGCTGTAGACACAGAAACGGGCAAAATCACCGTCAAAAAAATCGTCGCTGCCTACGACCTGGGACGCGTTCTGAACCGCCAAACTTTAGACAATCAGATCCATGGCGGCATCATGCAGGGTCTGGGTTACGCCCTGTTTGAGGAACGCATCATGGATCGCAACACCGGCAAAATGTTGAACGCCAATTTGCACGATTACAAGATCCCCACCATCATGGAGACGCCGCGAATCGAAATCCATATCGTCAGCGAAAACGATGAACGAATCAGTAACACTGGGGTGAAAGGCGTGGGGGAGCCGGCTATGATTCCCACCCCAGCAGCCATTGCCAATGCCGTTTACAATGCCATTGGCAAACGCATGACCCATTTACCAATGACGCCCGATAAGGTACTGATGGCCTTGTGGAGTTAAGGCAGGGGGATAACATGAAACCTTTTGTTTATCATCAACCCAAAGACCTGGAAGAAGCCAGCGTTCTGGCCCAAAAAGGATGGCAACAGGCCGCTTTGTTCGCCGGGGGCACGGATGTGCTGGGCCTTTTGAAAGATGGAATTGAGAACCCCGCACATCTGGTTAACCTCAAATCGCTTAAGGGCCTGGATAACATCCAATTTTCCAAACAAAAAGGATTAACCATTGGTGCGCTGACCAAAATTGCTCAAATCGCCGGACATCCAGAAATTAAACAGTATTTTGGCGCGCTTTCCGAAGCCGCAGCCCAAACCGCTTCGCCCCAGTTACGCAACATGGGCACCGTTGGCGGTAATCTCTGCCAGCGCCCACGCTGCTGGTATTTTAGAGGGGACTTCCCCTGTCTGCGCAAGGGCGGCGACGAATGTTTTGCCGTTGCCGGAGAAAACAAGTACCACTGTGTAATCGGCGGCGGTCCCTGTTTTATTGTGCATCCCTCCGATCTTGCCGTTGCTTTGCTTTCCCTGGAGGCCGAGCTGACCATTGTTCGGAACAACAAACAAAGAAAGGTGCCCATCAGCCGCTTTTTCGTTTTACCGGAAGACGATCCGTACCGGGAGAACATTCTGCTGCCCGGCGAAATCGTTACTGAAATACACGTTCCATTTAAAGATCAGCATTGGGTAAGCGGCTATCTGAAATTTAAAGAGCGCGGAGCCTGGGATTTTGCCGTGGTTAGCGTAGCCGCCAGCTTGAAAATCAAGGACGGCCAGATTGAACAGGGTAGAATCGCCTTTGGGGGCGTAGCGCCCAAGCCATGGGAAGAATCAGAATTGAATGCCCGGTTAAGCGGTTTTCAGCTTTCTGATCAAAATCTGGAACGATTAAAACAAATGGCCCTGAAAGAGGCCGATCCCATGGAACAAAATGCGTACAAAGTACCATTGGCCAGAAATCTGATGGCCAGACTGATCAGACAGTTATTCAAATCTGCTAAGGAAGAGTAAAGTTCGATGGACGACATTTATCAATTAATCGCCGAAGCCCTTCAACAAAACCGAAACGGAATTCTTTTAACTGTAATCGATGTCAAAGGCTCTTCGCCGGGCAAGATGGGCGGGAAAATGGTGGTTTTCGCCGATGGTCAGCATGTGGGCACAGTAGGCGGCGGCCAGATTGAATTTATGGCCCTTCAGGAAGCCCGGGCTAACATGAACAAAAAGAGCGCCTGGCGCAAAAGCTACCTGCTGGCCGAAGATGCCGGCATGCTGTGCGGCGGGAAGCTGGAAATCTTATTCGAGCCGTTCGGTCAAAAAGAATCGTTGTACATCTTTGGCGCCGGCCATGTGGGCTCGGCCCTGGCAAAAATTGCTCCGCAGGCCGGTTTCTTTACCACCGTAATCGACAACCGCCCGGAATTTGCCAGCAACCAGCGCTTGCCTGCAGCGCATCGTGTTTTGTGCGGCGAATATGAGCAAGTTCTGAAAGATCTTGTTTTTAACGAGAACACCTACATTCTGGTGGTGACTCATGGCCATGGCTTTGATCAACTCATTGCCGATTATTGTTTACGGCAACCCTTCAAATATCTGGGAGTCATCGGCAGCCGTAAAAAAGCCAAAACCTTTTTTAAACAACTGGCCGAGGCCGGGCATTCTGAAGAACAGATCGAGCGTGTTTTCATGCCCGTGGGCTTTGACATAGGAGCAGAAACGCCATTTGAGATTGCTGTAAGTATTCTGGCTGAATTAATCGCCATCCGCTATGGCAAGCCGCTGCCCGAGCACTCCCTGAAGGCGAAAATTGCCAGAAAAAAGTTACCGACCGATGGATGAACGAGTTTCAAAATGGAGCGCGGTTATTCTGGCCGCCGGCCGTTCGCAGCGCTTTGGAGCGCCCAAAGTACTGCAAACCTTTAACGGCCTGCCCTTTTTAACCAAAATCCGTAACAATGTGCAGTCCGCCGGCATTCGGGAAATCTTCCTGGTTTTAGGCCACCAGGCACGCGAACTGATCTCCCGCTTGCCCGACGCCCAACAATTTAAGATGGTCATCAATCTCCAATACGACCTGGGGCAACTGAGCTCATTGCAGGCCGCTCTCAGAGAGGTGCCCGCGACGGTGCAGGGCGTTCTGCTCTGTCTGGTGGACCAACCCCATGTACCTGCCATGGTTTATCAGGAGCTGCTTAGCTCTGCTTTACAGCAACCGGATATGTTTTTGGTTCCTGAATATGAAGGCCGTGGCGGGCATCCCATCATTATTCCCGCTCTCTTTTTTCAAGAAATTTTAAACGCCGACGCACAACAAACCACTTTAAAAGACATCATGCGTAACCATGCGCAGCAAGTAAAAAGGATTCCTGTTTCTGAACCCGCCATATTAGAAGATATTGACACCAGAGAACAATGGATCGAATTGCAACAAAAATACAAAACCTGAAGCCTGACCTTAACGTCGGAAGCGTCCGGTGTTTTGTGAAATCTGTTGCACAAACCGACAAAAATCTCTATCTTTGAGCGATTCAATCACAAACCGGAAAATGGAGAGATCATGAAACTATTAATAGGCGTTACATCTTCCATTTCAGCCTATCGCATACCCAATTTAGTATCAGCGTTGCGTAAGGAAAATATCGAGATCAAAACCATTGTGACGGAAAAAGCCAAAGCCTTTGTGGCGCCACAGGCTCTGGCCGTCATGAGTCAAAATCCCTGTTACGACGATCAGGCCGAATGGGGAAACACGCAACGTGTTGTACACATCGAGCTGGCCAAGTGGTGTGATGCTCTGCTGATCGCTCCGCTCACGGCCAACACTCTGGCCAAGATCAGCCATGGGCTGTGCGACAATCTGCTAACCTCTACGGTTCGTGCCCTGGGCGCAAAACCATTGATTCTGGCGCCGGCCATGAATACGCGCATGTGGGAAAACCCCATTACTGCTCAGCAACTGGAACGGGTAAAGGAGTTTTACAACGTAACGGTGATTCCGCCCGTGGCCAAACGGTTGGCCGACGGCGACGAAGGCATGGGAGGGCTGGCCGAAGATGAAACTATTATTTCTACCATTTTAAGCCTTTTAAACCTATGAATTAAAAGGGAACCGTTTTTCGTTCAAAAGAAAAAAGATTGCGCCGAAAACGAAAAATCAAAAGGAAAGGAAATAGACGATGAGACCTGTAATGGTAATTGTAAGGGATGGTTGGGGGTACAACGAAAACCCCAAAGGGAATGCTGTTTTGGCTGCCAGAACACCCAATATCGACGCTTACAAAGAAAAATATCCCTGGACCTTAATCGAGACCTCAGGCGAAGCGGTTGGTTTGCCGCCCGGATTTCAGGGTTCCAGCGAAGTTGGCCATCTGAACATGGGCGCCGGACGCATAGTTATTCAGGAATTAAAGCGTATTGACGACGGCTTCAGAGATGGTTCAATCTTTAAAAATGAAAAATGGCGCGGGCTGATTGACAATTGGAAGAACAACCGTTCGCGTTTGCATCTGTTCGGCCTGCTGCAGGACGAAGGGGTCCATGCCCACATGGACCACATGTTCAAAATCATGCGTCAGGCGCGCAACGAATTTCCTGAAGGAGAAATCATCATTCATCCCTTTCTGGATGGGCGCGACACGCCACCGCGTAGCTGTCTGGAATACCTGGCCAAATTAGAGCGCGTGATGAATGAAGTCGGAAATTGCCGCATTGGTACGGTAATGGGACGCTACTACGCCATGGACAGATCACGCGACTGGAAATTGACCGACACAGCTTTTAATTGCATTGTCAATGCTCAGGGCCGCCGTTCAGAATCAGCCGTGCAGGCCGTTCAAGAAGCTTATCAGAATGACAAAACGCCGGATGGCGTTGATATGTTTGACGAATATATTCCGCCTTACGTGATCGGCGATTACGACGGAGTGCACGATGGCGATTCCGTCTTCCACACCAACTATCGCCAGGATCGCGCCATTCAGCTTTCCATGGCTTTTGTGGATGACAATTACCCCGGCCATCTGACACGACGGCCCAAAGTCGTCTATCTGGGCTTTACCCAATATTACGATGAGTTTCAAAATTACCTGATGGCTTCCATGACTTCATCCGGTAACATGAAAAACATTTTGGGCGAAGTACTTTACAGAGCCGGATTAAAGCAACTACGCATTGCCGAAACACAGAAATTTCGCCATGTTACCAGTTTTTTTAACGGTAAACTGACCACCCCCTTCCCGGGAGAAGATCAGGTTGAGATCAAAAGCACCATCGATCCGGCGGCCTACGCCAGCCACCCGGAAATGGAAGCCTACCAGGTAACGGACGAATTATTGAAACGTCTGGAAAACAATCCCTACGCTTTCATCCTGGTCAATTATGCCAATGGCGATATGGTGGGCCACACCGGAGATTTTGAAGCAGCCAAAAAGGCCATTGAAGTGGTCGATGAGTGTGTGGGCCGCGTGGTCGAACGCATGCTGGAACTGGATGGGCACATTCTAATTACCGCCGATCATGGAAATAGCGAACAGATGATCGATTACGAAACCGGGATGGTCAAAACCAGCCATACCACTTTTCCAGTAGAATTGATTTATGTGGCCAAGGATTCACCCGGCACAGCATTAAAGGACGGGGGCAAGCTTTCGGACATCGCGCCTACCGTTCTGAAATTATTGAACCTGGACATTCCGTCGGAAATGACCGCCGAGGTCTTATTGAAATAGGCGATCCGTAAATTCCAAGGCAGAGCACAGCCGCAACCTTTAAAACACCGCAAAGGGCACAAAGAACGCCCGCCCGTCTGGACGGTGCCCAGCCGGACAGGTCTGGCAACCGGATAGGCAATTAAGGTTTTAAATTATTTGCCCTCTCCCCCTTAATCCCCTTCTACCGAAAATCGGGAGAGGGGGAAATATTTCAGGTGAAGAGAATTTTCCTTACTTCGGATTATGTTCGAAATGAGGGCGTTGAAAGTCTCGAGTTGAAGCTCGAGTTGCGTTTGAAGCGGGAATTCGGAATGACACAGGGCACGCGGGCCTTTCCCCTTCAGGAATAACCTGCGGTTTCACAAAACAATTCGTAATTTTTAATTTTTAATTAAAATTACTTTTTAGCGTCCTTTGTGACTTCTCTGGTGCTCTCCATGGTTTTTAAATCCCCGCGGAAATGTTTTTGGGTTGTGGGCTAAAAGGATCTTTGCCAACAGACTGAACAAAAGGCAGCTGAAAGTTCATTTTTTTGGAACAAGGAATTGCTTTCGGGCAATTATTTTAATAAATTTGCAAACTGCAATGCGAAAGTGGCGGAACTGGCAGACGCGCTAGGTTCAGGGTCTAGTGGGCGCAAGCCCGTGGGGGTTCAAATCCCCCCTTTCGCACACCAAAGCCTCGCTTTTTGCGAGGCTTTTATTATTTTAATGGAATCGGTTTCTTCAAAGTGAACACAGCCCATTTTCCCACTAATTAATAATTTGCGGCCCGTGGTGGAATTCATGACTTTTTACAGAACACATCAAATTGTTTTCCCTTTAAATTCTGCAACTATTTGACAATCAGGGCCAGAATGGCAAACAGATCAATTGCCAATAAAGCCGGACTCACTTCCTGTCTTTTCCCGCTCAACAGTTTTACGACGGTCCAGCTTAGAAAACCCCAGATGATGCCCTGGGTAATGGAATAGGTAAGAGGAATCAAAATGAAACTGAGAAAGGCCGGAATGGCATCGTCGTAGCGGAACCAGTTGATTTTTGCCACTGGTTGCATCATAAAAACACCTACCAGCACCAGAGCCGGAGCTGTGGCAATAGTCGGTACAATGGACAACAGAGGCGAGAAGAACATAAAGGGCAAAAAAAACATGCCAGCCACAATGGCTGTTAGACCTGTTCTTCCACCTTCTTCAATACCGGTTGCCGATTCGATGTAACTGGTTCCTGAGCTGGTTCCAAAAAGACCTGAAATTAAGGTGGCAAAGGCATCGATAATTAACGATTGCTTGATGTTGCGCGGTTCGCCATTTTCGTCCAATAAGCGGCCCGCCTCGGCAACGCCGATGAAAGTTGACAAACTGTCAAACAAATCGGTAAATAAGAAGGCGAAAATAACCGGCACAAAGGCCAGCCGTAGCGATCCAGTCAGGTCCAGGCTGAAGATCAGTGAGAAATCCGGTGGGGAAACAAAGCCCTTCAATTCGACTAAGGTAGGCTGCCCAAAGAGGGCGCTGGCGTCGCCCCAGAAACGGCCGATGGGCCAGGCCAGTAATGTGGTAAAGACAATACCTAAAATCAAAGCGCCATGCGTGCGTCTGGCAACCAGTATCGCCGTAAAGAAGAGCCCTATCACAAAGGTTAATGTCACGCTGTTTAATGAGCCAGAGGTTAGAATGGTAGCCGGGCTGTGAACAATGAATTTGGCGTTTTCAAAACCGATTAAACTGATAAACAGACCGATGCCCCCAGCTAGGGCAAAACGTAATTGGCGTGGGATGGCCTTGACAATGTAGGTGCGAATATTGAACACAGAAAGCAGAATGAAAATAACCCCGGACCAGAAAACCGCACCCAGCGCGGTCTGCCAGCTGACGCCCATAGACAACACAACCGAATAGGTGAAAAAGGCGTTAAGCCCCATACCCGGAGCGATTAAAATGGGGTTTTTGGCGTAAAATCCCATGGCCATGCTGCTAAAAGCGCTGACTAACACCGTAGCGCTTAGCACTCCACTGAAAGGCATGCCACTTTTACTTAAAATAGCAGGATTAACAACGATGATGTACATGGACGCCAAAAAAGTGGTTAATCCGGCGATGATCTCATTACGAAGATTTAAAGTTTCGCCCTCAATGCAGAACCATTTTTGTAACATGCTTACCTCCCGGCTCTTGCTGTACAAAGATCATTTTAACAAAAATCGTTGTTCATTTCAAAACAATGCATGAAAGATGCGAATAAATGGGAGGATAGAGTAAATTCTTTAAAAGGTCTATCCTGCTAAAGCTACAAGGCTTAATCCTTAAAAAGTCCCGTAGGGAGGAAATAATCATAGCCCACCGCGTCAGCCGTGGGTAAATCAAAAACACAGAAAACGTAGATCGTCCTCTAAGGACGAAATAGGAAACCGTTTTAACGGTTTACGTTAAAGCAGTTCCCTACGCTTTTAGTTGCGGCTCCGCTGCCTTTGCAAATAATTTGTTACTCACTTAAAATAATTTCTTTACGCCCCTTGTGCCTTCTTAAATACCAATAAGCTCCGCAATGAAACCGAAGGCGCCTTCACAACAAATTGGCCTTTATTTTTTTATTTTGTAAATTAGTCCTAAAACATGCCAATTATTACAGGAGAAACGATATGGAACTAAAAGAAGCTTTCTTGGAATTGATTCGACGCGCTGCCACGGACCTGCCGCCGGATGTCGAAGCGGTATTGCAAAAGGCCTATCAGCAGGAAGAGGAACATACGCCGGCCAAAGAAGTATTTGCCACCATTTTAGAAAATGTAAAAATGGCCCGGGAAAAGAGCACACCAATTTGCCAGGATACCGGCATGCTCGTTTTTTACATCGACTACCCTGAAGGCGGCCGAGAAAAGGATTTCAGAGAGGCCATTGAATGGGCCACAGTACAGGCCACAAATAAACAATACTTACGCCCCAATGCCGTGGATCCGGTTAGCGGCAAAAATTCCGGTAACAATTTAGGTCTCAACGCGCCGTACATCCATTTTCATCAATGGGAGCGGGATGAGGTGCGCGTTCGCATATTGTTAAAAGGCGGAGGCAGCGAAAATGTCAGCACCCAATACAAATTACCTTATCCGGCGCTGAATGCCGGGCGCGATCTTAAGGGTGTTCGAAAAGTGGTCATTGATGCTGTAAAAAATGCGCAGGGCCTGGGATGCGCGCCTGGCACTATTGGAGTTGGTCTTGGAGGTGGACGCGATGTCTCCTATGCTCTGGCTAAAGAGCAATTCTTTAGAAAAATGGGAGAACGCAACCCAGATCCGGAACTGGCCCGCTTCGAAGAGCAGTTGCTCCAGGATTTAAATCAATTGCAGATTGGCCCCATGGGCTTTGGTGGAAAGATGACCGTTTTGGATGTTTTCGTTGGCAAACAGGCCCGACATCCGGCCACTTATTATGTTTCCATTGCCTATAATTGTTGGGCTTATCGCCGTAAAAGCATGATCATTAAAGATAGCGAGGTGCGCTATGAAGATTAATCTGAAAACCCCTATTTCCGAAGAAGAGATCAGAAAGTTAAAGGTGGGCGATACGGTTCTGCTTTCGGGCATTATCGTTACGGCCCGCGATCAGGCTCACAAATTGATGGTCGAAGAGAAACCCGATTTTATCCGTCCCTATTTAAAGGAATCCGTCATTTACCATTGCGGTCCGGTGGTGCGCAAAGACGAAAACGGCCAGTGGCAGTTTGTTTCTGCCGGCCCCACCACCTCTGCGCGTGAAGAACCTTACCAGTCAACGGTGATTGGAGAGTACAATGTGCGCGGCGTGATTGGCAAAGGCGGCATGGGCCCTAAAACCGCGGAGGGGCTGCAAAAGTTCGGCGCCGTGTATTTTCACGCGGTGGGCGGTGCCGGTACCCTCATTGCCAATCGCGTAAAAAAGGTGATCGATGTGTTCAAACTGGAAGAGTTCGGCACGCCGGAGGCCTTCTGGGTGATTGAAGTCAAAGACTTCCCCCTGGTAGTCACCATGGATGCCCATGGAAACAGCATCCACAAAGATATCCTCGAAAAATCGTCTAAAATTGCTGAACAACTGATTAACCAGTAATTTATTTCGTCTGGAATTTTTAACTCCTGTTCTGCATTTAAAAAGATGCAAAACAGGAGTTTTTTGTTTAAACAAAAGGGGAAGATCATGCGTAAGGAAAAAGACGCTCTGGGCGAAGTTCTGGTTCCGGAAAACAAGTATTACGGCGCACAAACGCAACGCGCTTCAGAAAATTTTAAAATTGGCAATGAAAAATTTCCCGAAGCGTTTATTCAGGCGCACGCCATGGTTAAAAAAGCGGCGGCCCGCGTCAACCACCGCCTGGGTTTGCTGGACGCGCAGCGTGCGCAGTGGATCGAGCAGGCGGCCGATGAGGTCATTGCCGGAAAATTCAACGCACACTTTCCGCTGGTTATCTGGCAGAGCGGAAGCGGAACGCAATTTAACATGAATGTCAATGAGGTCATTGCCAACCGGGCTATTGAGCTGGCCGGCGGGAAGATCGGCAGCAAAACCCCGGTTCATCCCAATGATCATGTGAATATGTCGCAATCAACCAATGACACCATTCCCACTTCCATGCACATCTCGGCTGTCCTTTCTTTAAAAAAAGAGCTCCTGCCCGAATTAAAAACCCTGCAAAAGGAGTTGGAGCGCAAAGCATCGGAATTTGCTGCTATTGTAAAAATCGGCCGTACGCATCTGCAAGACGCCACCCCACTTACCCTGGGCCAGGAATTTTCAGGCTATGCCGCCCAGGTGGAAATGGCCGGCGAGGCCATCGAAAAATGCCTGGACCATCTTTATGAACTGGCCATTGGCGGCACGGCGGTTGGAACAGGTCTAAACACCAAAAAAGGTTACGACCGGCTAATGGTGGAGGAGCTGTCCAAAATTACGGGCCAACCCTTTAAAGTGGCCCGCAATAAATTTGCCGCCCTGGCCGCTCATGATGCCATTGTGGAGCTTTCCGGGGCCTTAAAAACCCTGGGCGCGGCTTTAATGAAAATAGCCAACGACATCCGCTGGCTGGGCAGCGGTCCGCGCAGCGGATTGGACGAATTGATTTTACCGGCCAATGAACCCGGCAGCTCCATCATGCCCGGCAAAGTCAATCCCACGCAAAGTGAGATGGTAACCCAGGTGGTCTGTCAGGTGTACGGCAACGATCTGGCCATCGGTATGGCCGGTTCTCAGGGCAACTTCGAATTAAATGTCTTTAAGCCGTTGATGGCATTCGATATTTTGCAGTCCATTCGTCTGTTGAGCGACGCCTGCCGCTCGTTTAGGGAACGATGTGTCAGCGGCATTCAGCCAAACAAGAAGAAAATTGAGCAAAACCTGAAGAACTCGCTTATGCTGGTTACGGCTCTCAACCGGCACATTGGTTATGACAAAGCCGCCGAAATTGCCCTCAAGGCCTGGCGGGAAGACAAGACTCTCAAACAAGCCGCTCTGGAGCTGGGCTACCTGACCGAAGAGCAATTCGATGCCTGGGTTAAACCTCAGGAGATGATTGCGCCGGAAGAGTAAACCCGAGCCTCAATGAGCTAAGGAAGCAAAGCCGCAACCAAAATCAACCGCAGAGAGCACAAAGATTTCAAAAAAAATAAAATTTGTTGACATGTAAGGCGAAGACTCAGCAAAGCGGCACAATTCGCTCCCCCTTACCTTTGTTAAAAAAGGGAAGGGGGCCGGGGGGTTAGGATCTTTAACACAAAAATTTTCGCATCCCGCTAAGCGGGATTATAAGTTTTGAGGGAAGTATTCTAATGCACTACATCTTTTGAGAGAAGTATTCTAAGGCAGCAGAGCCGCAACCAAAATCAACCGCAGAGAGCACAAAGATTTCAAAAAAAATAAAATTTATTGACATGTAAGGCGAAAACTTAACAAAGCTGCACAATTTGCTCCCCCTTCCTTTCTTTTAATAAATGGAAGGGGGCCGGGGGGGTTAGGATCTTCAGCACAAAAATTTTCGCATCCCGCTAAGCGGGATTATAAGTTTTGAGGGAAGTATTCTAATGCACTACATCTTTTGAGAGAAGTATTCTAAGGCAGCAGAGCCGCAAC
>NZ_JBSMDE010000155.1:0-17859 GCF_056497305.1 Caldithrix sp.
CCTTACAAAGTTTCGAGCTGAAGCTCGAGTTACGTTATGCTTGTGAATTGTCTGCCAGTGTAGGGGATTCTTCTCCCGATAAAGCGGGAAAAAGAACGACACTCATTACCATTTAGCTATTCAACCATTCAACTATTCAACTAAGGCAGCAAAACCGCAACCAAAAAACTTCTTTAAAAAATGACTGGCCGGTGCCTCGGAACCTTTTAACTTTTACACTCATATACTCTTAACTTTACTCCTCCAACAGCAGAAATCATTTCACGAATTAGCCCACACCCCCTCGATACCCCACACCCCGAATAAAAGTCTGGGAGAGGGGGAAGACCTTTGTGGGAAATTTTCTTAATTGTCCGGCCCCTTTAGCCGGTTGGAGCGCAGCGGGAATTACCATTCTCTGGGACGGGACATCAAACCATTCAACAATTCAACGGTTCTGCTTCTTCACAATGCACAAAAATTTTCGCCTTCCGCTAAGCGGGATTGATCTTTTAAGGGAAGTATTCTAATGAAACCTCAGAATGATTTTTATTGTTAATCAAACGATTTGTTTTTAAATTGAGTCTGGTTATGGTGTGAACATGAACAATTTTAAATAGAACAGGTGGTGTCATGGTCGAAGACAAAGTCATCCGCAGGCCGGCCGTAGCCGGAATGTTCTATTCTGGAAACCGGGTAACCCTGGAACGAGAAGTGGCCGTTTTTCTGGAAAACTCCATGCCAGAGAAAGGCGTGAACCACATTTACGGAATCGTTGCCCCCCACGCCGGCTACATGTATTCCGGGGGGGTGGCCGCCCGGGCTTACAGACAGGTAATGGATTTTGAATACGATGTTGTGGTGGTTATTTCGCCCAGCCATCATGTCTATTTTGACAAGGTTTCCATCTACGATGGCGATTACTATGAAACGCCTCTGGGATTGATTCCGGTGCAAAAGGTCCTTTGCCGCCAACTGGCCGATCAGCATGAACGGCTCGTTTTATCTGACATTGGTCATGAAGGCGAAGAACATGCCCTTGAGGTCCAATTGCCTTTCCTGCAACACATTTTCGAAGATTTTAGCCTGGTGCCCATTGTCATGGGCAGTCAGGATTGGCCCAATATTGTAGCCCTGGCCGATGCGCTGAGCAAAGTTCTGAAAGATGAAAAAGCCCTGATCGTGGCCAGTTCCGATCTGTCCCATTACCACTCCTATGACGAAGCCGTGCATCTGGATTCGGTAGTTATCTCACACATTAACAATTTTAAAGAAGACAATCTGTACCAGGATCTGGAAAACGGTCTTTGCGAGATGTGCGGAGGTGGGCCGGTTATTGCCATGATGAAAGCCTGCCGTTCGCTGGGCGCGGAAAAAGCCAAAGTGGTTCTCTACCGCAATTCCGGGGATGTGACCGGTGAACGCAATCAGGTGGTCGGCTACCTGGCTGCCATTGTTTACAGCTAATTTTCTGCCGGGGCTGTGGGCAGCAGGCGCTCTGTGAAATAAAGCCTTGAGAAGTCAAAACGGCCTCAACATCCAAACAGGGCAATCATTTTTAACAAGCGGACGGCCCGCAAGCTAAACTCTGACCTTTCTGAGAAATAATTCCGGCAGGCCTTCTTCAGGTTAGCCGGAACTTATTGTCATTTCTTTCATTGGTTAAAAAGGCGCGGTTCTAAATGCATGTTTCCGGAAGGATTAAAATAGCGACGAAAGCAAAAATAAAAAAATAACTGGAGGTATTATGAAACGGGGTTGTTTAATTGGCTTAATTGTGGGAGTGGCAATCATTGTTCTGTTTGCCCTTTCCATGTTTGTAACCGTTAAAAATTACTACAACAGCTTTGTCACTCTTGAAGAGAGCGTAAATCAGAGCTGGGCTCAGGTAGAAAATGTTTACCAGCGTCGGGCTGATCTGATCCCCAATCTGGTACAAGTGGTAAAAGGCTATGCCAAGCACGAGCGGGAAACCCTGCAGGCCGTTGTAGAAGCGCGCTCTAAAGTGGGGGGCCAGATCAATGTTGGGCCCGAAGTGCTCAATGATCCCCAGGCTTTTGCCCGGTTCCAGCAGGCGCAGGATGCGTTGTCTTCGGCCTTGCAACGCCTGATGGTCGTCGTAGAGCGCTATCCCGATCTTAAAGCCGATCAGCGCTTTGCCGATTTGCAGGCCCAATTGGAGGGAACCGAAAACCGAATTGCCGTGGAACGCCGGCGTTTTAATCAGGCCGTTCAGGCTTACAATACAGCCATCAGAAAATTCCCGGGTAATATTATTGCCGGTTTTTTTGGCTTTAAAGAAAAGGCCTATTTTAAAGCTCAGGCCGGCGCCGAAAAAGTGCCCGAAGTAAAATTTTAATGGAAGAATAATATGACACGATTATTGACCGTATTACTGCTTTGTCTTTGGTTAACCGGAAGTCAGGCTCAGCCATTACCGGAACGCCCCACGGCCTGGGTTAATGACTATGCCAATGTTTTAACCGAAGCTCAGGAAGCGCAGTTAAACCAAATGCTACAGGGTCTGGAACAACGGAGTTCCAATCAGATTTTTGTGGCCATTTTCGAACGCATTCCGGAAGGCTATTACCTGGAAGATTTTACCGTTAAATTGTTTGAAAAATGGCGTCCTGGATTGCCGGACAAAAACAATGGTCTGTTAATCACCATTTTTACCCGCGATCACAAGGCCAGAATTGAAGTAGGCTATGGCCTGGAAGATGTCATTACAGACGCTCAGGCCCGACAGGTTTTGTACAACAATATGATTCCCTATTTCAAAAAGGGCGATTATTTTAATGGGCTAGTGGCCGGATTAAAAGTTCTTGTCCCGGCTGCTGAAGGCAAGTATCAGATCCCCCTTCAACGAACCAGCAAAACAAAAAAGAAAGATGGATTGAGCAATCTGGTCATCGCCCTGATCATATTTGCATTTATCAGTCGCATGTTGTTCAGACGCCGCGCCGTGACCCTCGGTTCCCGTCGTTCCGGAAGCTGGTTCGGGCCCTTTTTCTGGGGCGGCTTCGGCGGTGGCAGCGGCGGTGGCGGATTTGGCGGTTTTTCCGGCGGCGGTTTCGGCGGCCTTTCCGGCGGGGGCGGCGCCAGCGGAAGCTGGTAACCTTTTTACAAATATCGTCAGACACCGCCCACCGACCCTACGCCAATTCCCGATAAAAAGAGCACAGGCGTGTGGGCTTAATGAAGGTATTCAATTAACTACCATGGTTTGGAGAAAAAAATGGATCCGGCAAAATTTTTAAACAAAGAAGAGCAACAGCAAATTGTTCAGGCCATTCAGGAAGCTGAAAAGGAGACCAGCGGCGAAATTCGCTTGCACATCGAATCAAAATGCAAAGGCGATGCCCTGGAGCGCGCTAAAGTCCTTTTTCAGAAACTAAAAATGCACCAGACTGCACAACGCAACGGGGTGATTGTGTACCTGGCCGCCGGTGACCGCAAATTTGCCATCTGGGGCGACAAAGGCATTAACGAAAAAGTGCCGGAAAATTTCTGGCAGGATGTAAAAGAGGCCATGCTCGAACATTTCAAAAAAAATGAATTCAGCCAGGGGTTGATTAAAGGCATTTTGATGATTGGCCAGAAGTTAAAAGAATACTTCCCCTACCAGAGCGATGACGTCAACGAACTACCGGACGACATCTCGTTCGGCGAATAGCGGTTTAACTAGATTGGGAACTTAAATTGAATATTTACGAATACATCGGCTACACAGGCTCTATATTGGTGGCTATTTCTTTAATGATGAAAAATATTTACCACCTGCGGCGTATCAATCTGATTGGCGCTTCCACATTTGCCTTTTACGGTTACCTGGTAAAAGCCTATCCGGTGGTCCTTCTGAATGGATTTATCGCCCTGGTCGATATCTATTACCTGATCCGCATGAATCGGGAAAAAGAAGCGTTTAGCTTGCAACCGCTCTCAAAAGAATTGTCCATCTATTTTAACCGTTTTCTGGAATTCTACCAGGTAGATATTAAAAAATTCTTTCCTGATTTTGATCCCCGGACCTACGAAGGAAGCGAACGCTTTTTGATTTTGCGAAATATGATGCCCGTGGGCCTGTTGGTGGTTGAACGCCAGCCGGACGACACGGTTACCATTAAACTGGACTACGCCATTCCCGATTACCGGGACTACAAAAATGGCCGTTTTATGGTGCAGGCCCTCTCCAGAAAGTTCCGACAGGAAGGCGTAAAAAAAATGATCGCCTGCTCTGCGGTTAAAAGCCATCGTAACTACTTAAGGAAGATCGGCTTTAAGCCCAAAGATGCGCTCTGTTTTGAGTACCACATCAAATAATTTTGATGTTG
This sequence comes from Caldithrix sp., assembly GCF_056497305.1. Classification (NCBI taxonomy): domain Bacteria; kingdom Pseudomonadati; phylum Calditrichota; class Calditrichia; order Calditrichales; family Calditrichaceae; genus Caldithrix; species Caldithrix sp. The sequence continues at coordinate 4,314 of NZ_JBSMDE010000155.1, forward strand.
CAATCGGGCCATGGGCGGGCAATCCGCTATCTGACAGGTTCTGTAATAAATCACCCAAAAGCCCCGGCCTGCGCTGTGTGCATTTTTAGCTTGAAATGCTTTACATCTTTCAATAATTTCTTTTAATTCAAAAAGTTAGTAAAACAAGGGAACCATGTTTCGGAGAAAATTTCTAAAAAAGATTTCCTGGGCTCTGGGCCTGTCTTTGTTGAGCCCGCTTAAGTGGTTGAGGGCCCAATCTTTATCTTCCCTTAAGGTTGAAAGAGAAGGACGCCTGGTCGGCCATCTCCCTTACCTCATTTTAAACAATCAATATTACATCAAACTCAGTGACTTTGCCGATCTTAACCATTTTGGGCAATTCACCAACCGCGCCCGCAAAAAGACCGTCATCATTGTCGATCAGGCCAAAATTAAGTTTACCCACGACAATTCGTTTGTGGTGGTTAATGATCGCATTCTGCAGATTCTGTTTGTACCACTCTGGAAAAACGATGCGCTCTGGGTAGCGGTGGAGGAACTGGTCGCCCTGCTCAATGAGTACACCTCCTTCCATTTACAATTTGACGCCCGGCAAAACGTGCTGCGTTTTACCGTTCGCGATATTAATATTACCAGTTTGCAAATTGAACACAAAACCAACGGTACATTGATTAGCCTTAACGCAACCCGGCCCTTTAACCCTCAGGAACTCAAGACCAAAATCATCAACGATTGGTTGTACCTGGAGATCGTTGGCGGGCGGGGCGATGAAAAGGCTTTGTCCCGCAAACTCAACGATCCGACCATTCGTGAAATACGTGCGGATCAGAATCAACTTCTGCTGACGTTGGGCTTTCGTTTAAAAAAGAAACCATTAGCCCACGAAGCGCTTTATGATGCGGGCACCAATCAGATTTTACTGACCCTGCACGAAAAAGAGGCGCAACTCGCTGAAGGCAAAGCACAGGATGAACAGCAAACGCAAAACATCAATGACGAGCTGGAACGTCAAAAATCAGAATGGCTGATCGATACCATTGTCATTGATCCGGGCCATGGCGGCAGGGACCCGGGCGCCCTGGGCTACTACAAACTCAAAGAAAAGGACATTGTGCTCTCGGTTGGTCTCCTTTTGGGCGACTATCTGAAAAAGAAATTGCCCGATGTTAACATTCTTTACACGCGAAACCGCGATGTCTTCATTCCACTATGGAAACGCACAAAAATTGCAAACGAAAATCACGGCAAGCTATTTATCAGCCTGCATTGTAATGCCAGTGAAAGCCATCGCGCCAGAGGATTTGAGACTTACTTTTTAAGCGCCGAAAAGGATGAGCGGGCCCGTGAGGTGGTTCTAAAAGAAAACGAATCTATTAAATTTGAAACGGCCAGCGATCAGGAGAGATATCAGGGGATAAATTTCGTCCTTGCTACTCTGGCGCAAAATGCCTTTATTAAGTACAGCCAGTACCTGGCTTCGGTGGTGCAAAAATCGTTGCGTAGATTTTTACAGCCGCTGGGCATGAAAGATCGCGGCGTAAAACAGGGGCCTTTCTGGGTAATGGTCGGGGCCACCATGCCCAATATTCTGGTAGAGATGGGTTACATTTCTAATAAAAGCGAAGCTAAAATGTTGCGCAGAAAATCAACACAATCCAAAATTGCTCTGGCGCTGGCCGAAGGAATCGTCAAATACAAAAAAGACTTTGAAAGTGCATTGTGAGGCAGAACATGGCACGTCCGATCGGGGTTTTTGATTCAGGAGTCGGTGGTTTAACGGTAGTTAAACAGCTCAATAAAATTTTGCCCAATGAACAATTAATCTACTTTGGGGATACCGCACGCATTCCGTACGGTACAAAATCCAAGCGCCTCATTCAGCAATTTGCTCTGGAAGACGCCCTGTTTTTGTTGCAATTCCACATTAAATTTTTGGTGGTGGCCTGCAATACGGCCTCTTCCAGCGCGCTGGATCTTTTAAAAGAACGGCTGGACATTCCGGTTGAAGGCGTAGTGGAACCCGGAGCGCAGGCTGCCGTTCAAAAGACCAGAAACAAACGCATCGGGGTGATTGGCACCAGCGCAACCATCAAAAGCAATTCGTACGCCAGAGCCATTTTAAGGTTAATGCCAGATGCCCGTGTTTTTGGCCAACCCTGTCCCCTGCTGGTGCCTCTGGTGGAGGAAGGATGGCTGGATGGCCCGGTAACCAGATTGACGCTTAAACAGTATTTGCAACCGTTGATGGAAGAACAGGTGGATACCATTATTCTGGGTTGCACACACTACCCGTTGCTACAATCGACCATTCAAGATATTTTAGGACCTGAGGTCACCTTAATCGATTCTGGCAAGGAAACCGCGCGGGTGGTCAAAACCAAGCTGGATGCCCTAAAGCTGGTCAATCCGCTCCCCAAAAGCAAAGAAGACCTCTATTTTGTCAGCGACAGCGCGCGGCAATTTGCAGAGGTTGGTTCCCGGTTCTTAGGTCAACCGTTACAAAATGTGCAGCGTATTGATTTCGATGAATTTTTGATTAAAAATTCCCATGCTCCTTTATTACAAAATTTAGAGGTTTTACATGAAGAATAAAATGGTCTTGTTTTTCATACTCCTGTTACACGGGACGCATTTTTTGAGCGCTGGCAACACGGCCGGTTTTGAATTTTTACGCACCGATTTCTCAGCGCGCAGCGCGGCCCTGGGCAGCGCTTTTATGACCGTGCGCGGCGATTTGAATGGTCTGAGCCTTAATCCGGCGGGATTGTCTTTTCTAAAGAGCCGTCAATTCGTTTTTAATTACACCAATTACCTGCTGGATATCAACGGAGGCATGGCCGCTTACTCACAGCGCGTACCCTATCTGAAACGTGTGGCCCTGACCGTTACCTATTTTGATTACGGTCTGTTCGAAGAGACCAACGAATTTGCCGTGAGCACCGGACGCACCTTTTCAGCCAGCGACTTTGCCCTGGCCATTACCCAGGCAGACGATCTGGACCAGAACTTTAGCTACGGCATTACCAGCAAACTGGCCTATTCTAAAATTGATGTGTACACGGCATCGGCCTGGTTGTTCGATTTTGGATTGTTGTACAAGGCCCCTTTCCAGTCTGACCTCTATTTCGCCATCTCATTACAAAATCTGGGCTGGCAGTTAGATAGCTTCTCGGAGCAGAGCAATCAAAAAGAACCCATGCCCACTTCTCTGAATGTAGGGCTGAGTAAAAAATTAGCGCACTTACCTCTGGAAATCAGTTTTCGCCTGCAAAAATTAAATCAACATGCCGACAAATGGTACGAACGCTTCAAACGATTTTCGCTGGGCGGAGAATTTCACCTGAGTAAGCACCTGCATGTGCGCCTTGGTTACAACAATGAGCAACACGAAAGCCTGCAATCCGACGTTACTACACAGGGAAAATTTGCCGGATTTTCTGCAGGTCTTGGATTGATCATTAAATCGCTGCGCATCGATTACGCCTATTCTAACTTTGAATTTTTAGGCAATGTACACCGCTTTGGCATTTCCGGTAATTTGCATTAGAATAGAAACAAAACTTCTATGTTTATTGATTATGTTAAAATACATGTAATTGGAGGGCACGGCGGCAGCGGCGCCATGAGCTTCCGCCGCGAAAAATTTGTACCTAAGGGCGGTCCGGATGGCGGCGACGGCGGACACGGAGGGAGCGTCATTCTGGTCGGTAACAAACATTTACGCACCCTGCAGGATTATACCTACCACAAACTGTACAAGGCCAAACGCGGACAACACGGCATGGGCAGCAACAAACATGGACGCAAAGGGGGCGATGTCATTCTGCAGGTTCCCCTGGGCACCATAGTTAAAGATGCCGAAAGCGGACGAGTCATTGGCGACATTGTAGAAGAAGGGCAAAAATTGGTGGTGGCCCGCGGCGGTAGAGGCGGCCGGGGCAATGCCCGCTTTGCCACGCCCACTCATCGCAGCCCGCGCGAATGGGAACCGGGGCAGCCGGGTGAAGATCGCTGGATCGAACTGGAACTTAAATTGATTGCCGATATTGGTCTGGTGGGGCAGCCCAATGCCGGTAAATCGACCCTCCTGTCGCGCATTTCCCATGCCCGACCTAAAATTGCCGACTACCCTTTTACCACTCTTGAACCGAATCTGGGGATTGTCGCTTATCAGGATTTTACCAGCTTTGTGGTGGCCGATATTCCCGGTTTGATCGAAGGCGCCCATGAGGGTAAAGGCCTGGGCATCCAGTTTTTAAAACACATTGAACGCACACGCGCCCTGGCCTACCTGATCGACAGCACCGATCCCGAGCCGGAAGAGACATTCCGCATTTTGCACAATGAACTCAAAGCCTACAGCCAGACTCTGGTTCAAAAACCAGCCATGATTGTGCTGACCAAAATGGATTTACAAAACGATGATTTTCAGCTTCCGCACTTTGCAGACGATTTACCCGTACTAACCATTTCCGCGGTACGCGGCGACCATCTGAATGCTTTGAAACAACAATTTTACCAGCTCATTCAAAAGGCAGAACAAATAGAAAACATGGAATGAACTCTTTTTCATTGGAGGCTTTGCTGGGCCTGTTTTCCATACCGACCATCGGCCCGGCAAAAATGCGTAAATTGATCTCTGTTTTTGGTTCGCCTGAGGCGGTTTTAAAAGCCAGCTTTCGGCAGCTTACCGGCGTAGAAGGCGTAGACCGCAAAACAGCCGAACGGATTAAACAAGGGCCGGACCAGACCTTTGTTCAAAAACAGCTAAAACGCTTAGAGCAGATCCAGGTTCAGGTTTTAACTTATTGGGATGATGTTTACCCTGAACGCTTAAAAAAGATCTATGATCCGCCGGCCTTTCTCTTTTACAAAGGGAATATTGATCTGCTTAACAACCTTAGCGTGGCCATTGTTGGCACACGCAATCCCTCCAGCTACGGAAAATTAATCACCGAACAGTTTGCCGAGACCCTGGCCCGGAACCATTTTTGCATTATCAGTGGCTTTGCCCGTGGCGTGGACAGCATCGGGCACCGCATCGGATTAAAATACCCCTCGTCAACCATAGCCGTGTTAGGCAATGGCCTGGACGTCATCTACCCTCCGGAAAACAGCAAATTGTTTCATGAAATGCTCGAAAAAGGTTTAATTTTAAGCGAATACCCCATGGGCACCAAACCCGATGCCGGGAATTTCCCGAAACGCAATCGAATCATCAGCGGCCTGGCCACGGCAGTGCTGATCACAGAGGCCGGTGAAAAAAGCGGAGCCCTGTTGACCGCCATGTACGCCAATGATCAAAATCGGGATGTATTTGCCGTGCCTGGCTCCATTCTGTCCCAAAAGAGCGCAGGTTGCAATCGCCTGATTAAACAGGGAGCCGTTCCGGCCCTGTCCCCGGAACAAATATTGGAAGAACTGGCCCCCCAATTAGAACTCTCTTTAAAACGCGCCCGGCGTCCACAATTCAACCTGCAGGGCCACCTGAAACGCATTTACGATCTGCTCTCAGATCAACCGTTACATGTGGATCAAATTGCCTATGAAACACAACTTTCTCCGGCAGAAACACTTAGCGCCCTGCTTACTCTGGAACTCATGGGCGCCATCCGCCAGCTGGCCGGCAAGATGTTCATCCGCCTTTGAACTTATTTTACCTTTTTCCCTCCCTTCCATCATTGGCCTTAACGTAAGCAAGATGGCCTGCACTTTCAAAATCCCGTTTCTTTTAACCAAACGCTCCCTGAGCTGATGATGCCCTTTTCTCTTTGCTTCTTAAATCGATTTTTTATTCCACTTTGAGCGTGCAATTTCTGTTAAAAAATGACAGTGACATAGCCTCCTTTTTCGCTATTCTACCGCAGGTTATTTTTTTCTATGGTCATTGGAAAACTGTTAAATTTCAGTTGTTTTAATGGATTTTAATTGCTAAATTTATCACTTAAAAACTTTTACATCGTAGAAACCAAAGACAGGAAAAAGGCCTATGTTCAAAATCATCGAAGCCCGATTTTTAGCAGAGAACATTAAACTGTTCGAAATCGAAGCGCCAAGGATTGCCAGAAAGCGCAAAGCCGGGCAATTTGTAATTGTCCGCATTCATGAGCACGGTGAGCGCATTCCTTTAACCATTGCCAACTCCAATGAGGAAAAAGGGACCATCACCATTATTGTTCAGGGGGTGGGCAAAACCACCCGCGAACTGAATCTGAAAGAAAAGGGGGAGTACATTCTGGATGTTGTCGGCCCATTAGGTCAGCCCTCGCACATTGAACATTTTGGAACGGCTGTGAGCATCGGAGGCGGCGTGGGCACGGCCATCGCCTACCCTACTGCCGTAGCATTGAAGCAGGCCGGGAATTACGTCATCACCATTAACGGGGCCCGGAACAAAGAGCTGGTCATTCTGGAAGATGAAATGAAGGCGGTAAGCGACGAAGCCTACATTACCACCGACGATGGTTCCTATGGTTTTCACGGTTTTGTGACCGACAAACTGAAAGAGCTGATCGAGCAGGGCAAAAAGATCGATTTTGTGCTGGCCATTGGCCCCATTCCCATGATGAAAGCCGTAGCTGATGTAACGCGGCCTTATGGTATTAAAACCGTAGTTAGCCTGAACCCGATCATGGTGGATGGCACAGGCATGTGTGGTGGTTGCCGTGTGCTGATTGACGGCAAACCGCAATTTGCCTGTGTGGATGGTCCGGAATTTGATGCGCACAAAGTCGATTTTAAGAATCTGGCCGATCGCAACAAGATGTACCGTGAATATGAACAGGAAGCATTAAAACGTTTTGAAGAACATTGCCGATTAAACGAACAAATTAAATCATTGCAGGAAACTAACTAAAAATCACGGGAAGGGCTATGAATCAACTGACACCAAAAGAACGGATGAAAATACCACGGCATCCCATGATCGAACAGGATCCCGTGGAGCGTAGCAGAAATTTCGATGAAGTTAATTTAGGATACACATCGGAATTAGCCATGGCAGAGGCCCAACGCTGTCTGCAGTGTCCCAAACCGACCTGCGTAGCGGGCTGCCCTGTCAACATTCAAATTAAAGATTTTATTGCTCTGATTGCCGAAGGCGACTTTTTAGGCGCCGTAAAGAAAATCAAAGAAGACAACGCTCTGCCGGCCATTTGTGGTCGCGTGTGCCCACAGGAAGAACAGTGCGAAGAGGCCTGTGTGGTAGGCAAACGCAATGAACCTGTGGCTATTGGCTATCTGGAACGGTTTGTGGCCGATTACGAGCGTCAATCGGGTAAAATTGAAGTGCCTGAGGTGAAACACTCCAATGGCAAAAAAGTGGCTGTTGTGGGCAGCGGACCGGCCGGTTTGAGCTGCGCCAAAGACCTGCGTGAGAAGGGTTACGAAGTCACTGTTTTTGAAGCTCTGCACGAATTGGGCGGCGTGCTGGTTTACGGCATTCCTGAATTTCGTTTGCCCAAAGAAATTGTACGAACCGAAATTGAAGGTCTGAAACGCATGGGCGTCAAATTCGAAACGGACGTGATTATTGGCCGCGTTTTTACAGTGGATGAACTGATGCAGGAAGAAGGTTACGACGCTGTCTTCCTGGGTGTAGGCGCCGGCTTGCCATGGTTCCTGGGGATTGAAGGCGAAAATCTGAATGGCGTGTACTCGGCAAATGAGTTTTTAACGCGCGTTAATTTGATGAAGGCTTACCAGTTTCCGCAATACGATTCGCCCATCTTAGATTGTCACAATAAAAATGTGGCCGTTTTTGGCGGGGGCAATACGGCTATGGATGCCGTGCGTACGGCTCTTCGACTGGGGGCTAAAAATGCCTACATCGTGTACCGCCGTTCAGAAAAAGAGATGCCGGCCCGTGTGGAAGAGGTCAAACACGCAAAAGAAGAGGGCGTACAATTTATGTTGCTGACCAACCCCGTACGTCTGATAGGGGATTCAGAAGGCTGGCTAAAGGCCATGGAATTGATCAAAATGGAACTGGGCGAACCGGACGAGTCGGGGCGCCGCCGGCCTATTCCCATTGAAGGCTCTAATTTTACAGTTGATATTGATGTGGCCGTGGTGGCCATTGGTAACGGTCCCAATCCGCTGGTTACCCAAACAACGCCCGAAATTGAAACCAGTCGACGCGGCACCATTGTAGTGGATCCAGAAACCATGAAAACCTCTAAAAAAGGCGTGTTTGCCGGGGGGGATATTGTAACCGGCGGCGCAACGGTTATTTTAGCCATGGGCGCCGGACGCAAAGCGGCTGCAGCAATCGACCAGTATTTACAGAACGGTACATGGTAATATGTTAGCTGGTACAATGTGAAAGGCAGGGCCCGAGCTCTGCCTTTTTTTTTTTGCGCCAGACTGCTCATGGAATCGGTTTTTCACAACTTACCGTAGTTAAATCTAAGGCAGCATAGCAGCAACCTTTAAAAAACCGCATGGATTTAAGTAACCACAGAGAGCCCAGAGAAATCATAAAGGGCTTAAAAAATCAATTTTAATTAAAAATTACGAATTACGAATTAATTTGCGAAGGGGAAAGTTTTGCCCAGGCGGTGAGGAACCGTGCCGGCATGTCATTCTGAGTCCCCGATTTATCGGGGGAGAAGAATCCCTTACACCGGCAGCAGGCAATTCCGGCAAAAAATTCGGGCGCCGCCCGACAGCGCCAGACAAAAAAATTTTTCAATTCTGGCTAACTTGTTTATCTTTTGCCAGCAAAAAAATGAAAAGGGCTCAGAATGAACACACAACCTTCAACCGCTATCCTTTTACTAACCTGCCCCGATCGCGTAGGATTGATTGCGCGGATTGCACATTTTGTTTTTGAACGGGGCGGCAATATCATTGATCTGGACGAGCATGTTGATCCGGCAGAAAACACCTTTTCTATTCGCGTGGCCTGGGATATGTCCCATTTTTCCATTCCGGCCGAAGACCTGCCGGCCGCTTTTAAACCATTGGCTAAAGAATTTAAGGCCAACTGGCAAATCAGATTTTCTGAACAGAAATCCAGAGTTGCCATCTTTGTTTCAAAATTAGATCACTGTCTGAACGAAATCCTCTGGCGCTACCAATTAGATGAATTCCCCATTGAAATTGTCTGCATCATTTCCAATCACACCAATTTAGAACCTGTTGCCCGGCAGGCTGGCATTCCTTTTTACCATTTCCCTATCACCAAGGCGAACAAACAAAAACAGGAAGAAAAAGAGCTCCGTTTGCTGGAGGATCTCAAGGTGGATACCATTGTGCTGGCGCGCTACATGCAGATTCTTTCGGCTCATTTTGTAAAACAGCATCCAAACCGCATCATCAACATTCACCATTCTTTTCTTCCGGCCTTTATCGGCGCCAATCCTTACCGCCAGGCTTTTGAACGCGGCGTGAAGATCATTGGAGCAACCAGCCATTACGTAACCGAAGAGCTGGACCAGGGGCCGATCATTGAACAGGACGTCATCCGTATTTCGCACCGCGATACCTTAAAAGATCTGATTCGTAAAGGACGGGACCTGGAGCGTCTGGTACTGGCAAAGGCCTTGCGCTACCATTTCGAACACCGCATTTTAGTACACGGCCGCAAAACCATCATTTTTGAATGATGAAAGGGGCAGAATGGAGTTTGATGACGTTTATTTCATGCGCGAAGCCCTCAGAGAAGGACGCAAGGCATTACAACACGACGATGTGCCTGTAGGCGCGGTTGTCGTTTTAAATCAGCGTATCATTGGTCGCGGACACAACCAGGTGGAATTGTTGAAGGATCCCACAGCCCACGCAGAAATGATCGCCATTACATCGGCCTGCGCCACCGTTGGAGAAAAATGGCTGTACGACGCCACTCTTTATGTGACCGTCGAGCCTTGCTCCATGTGCGCCGGCGCTTCGGTTTTAGCGCGCCTAAAACGCGTTGTTTACGGCGTGCAGGATATTAAAACAGGCGCCCACTCCAGTCTGTTTAATTTGCTGAACGACCCCCGTTTGAACCACCAGATTGAAGTTACGCCCGGCGTTGCTCGCGATGAATGCGCGGCTTTAATGCTTGAATTTTTCCAGAGCTTACGCAAAAAGAACGACGATTAATGCCCTTTTACGACAAAAACTGATTCAAACAGAACAGCTCAATTTCATCCAGAACAGCGCTCTGAAAATCTTCCTCCCTTAACAGTTGCTGGCGTTCGCCAGGCAGAAGGGTAAATCCCTGGTTAAGAAAATTCACCTGTGGATGCCGAACTTCAACAAAAAAGGCCGCATGCTTCCCACATTCAATCCACAATCCATTTTCCGCTACCAATTTTAAATTGTCGATATGAAACGGTAATGACAGATGCTTCCAGGGTTTAAAAGTAAACAGATCGCGCGCAACGATTTGACCGGCTTTATCATAAAGCGTGGCTATCAAAATGGGATAATCGCTAAACTCTTTTTTTGAAATTTTAAGTGGTATATTGGAATAGGCCTTGCTGATCACTTTGGAATACAGTTCCCGCATGGTCTTACCATTAGCCCTCAGACCCACTATTTTTACTTCGTATTGATCCGTACCTTGCGGCAGAATGACACGCGTCTCGATGGCGGTCTCTTTTTGCCGGAAAAAGATCACCTCTGAGGCCAGGACGTTTTTCAACTGATAATAGCCCAATTTTGGGCGTAATTCAAAGTCGATCAATGACCAGGAAGTAACTGGCCAGCAATCGTTCAGTTGCCAGACGATGGCTCCCATGGTGTGGGGTTGCTGTAAGCGCCAGTGACCAAAACAGGTGCGCAGAGCAAGGGCTTGATTCAATTGCGTCAAATAAATAAATTCCGGCATGTCGGTAACCACAGGTAAATGACCGGCCAGAAAACGGAACAGGCGCTCGTTGCCCTCTTCCTGTTTATTGTGCCATTCAAAATGCTCGCTTTGCGCCCCCCAATTTTCTTCGGGGATGACGCTTGCCAGTGTTTGATAATGTGCCGGGGCCTGAAATCCAAATTCCGTAACAAACAGACTCCGATCGTGCTCCACCTGTGTGTAATCTACCCAGGAAGACCAGATGTCCCAGGCATGTCGATTACCGCTATGTACATCATTGGGATCGGGTTCCATGCCCCAGGGGGAAGTGGGCCAGTACGGCCGGAATGGATCAAATTGATTCATCCATCTGACGAACCAATCGTGAAACAGACGATAGCCTGGCATCTCTTCCACTTTTCTGGCTTTTTCACGAAACCAGATCCATTCGTTTTCATTATTGCCATTCCACAAAATAATGGAAGGGTGATGGCGCAAGCGCAGGACGTTTTCTTCCAATTCTTCTTTTACCTCGGCCACAAAATCGTCGTCTTCGGGATAGGCCGCGCAGGCAAACATAAAATCCTGCCAGACCAGCAACCCCAGTTCATCACACAACTGGTAAAAATAATCGTCCTCGTAAATGCCGCCGCCCCACACGCGGATCATATTCATATGGGCATCGGCCGCCATCTCCAGCAAGCGACGATACGTTTCTCGTTTTACTTCAGGCAAAAAAGCATGCGCCGGAATCCAGTTAGCGCCCTGCACAAAAAGCGGTTGATCATTGATTTTGAAATAGAAAACCGGTTTGCCATTTTCCGTTGTCACCAATTCCCGTTTACGAATCCCTACTCTCTTCTGCTCTGAGGCAAGCAACTGATTGTTGCGATCAAAAAGCGTCACGTTCAATGTGTGCAAAACGGCTTTTCCCATCCCGTTTGGCCACCAGAGCGCCGGGTTTTCAACCTCAAATTCAAACGAGTTTTGCTTCACAGGGTTGTTCAAGCTTGCTCGGTAGATATTCCGTCGGCCGTTTTGCTCTTCGATTTCCAGATTTAATTCCAATTGGCTCCCGGCAGGCGCTTTTCCCCACAAAACGACATCGGATTTCACTTTTACCTTTTTTGATTTAAAGGCCAGCGCATCAAAAGTTACGGCCTGAATGCCGCATTCGGCCTGCTGCAGGTACACTGGACGCCAGACGCCGCAGGTGGCAAACTGGGGCCCCCAATCCCAGCCAAAGGCGTACTGACTCTTACGCACAAACACGCGCTCCGTATGTCGCGCCGTGCGCATTTGCCTGATCTTTGGCTGGTATTCATGTCCGTAAACTTTTGCTGATTTGAAAATAATCTGTAAAAGATTTTCTCTTTCTTTTAATAAAGCATTGATTTTAAAACGATAGGAACGGAACATGTTCTTTGTTTCGGCCAGTTTCTGCCGGTTAAGATAGATGGTGGCAATGGTATCCAGGCCCTCAAAAACCAGAAAAATACTACGTTGCAAATCCATGCCATCTGGTAAATCGAATCGGCATTCGTAGCGGTAGTCATTCCAGTCAATCCATTGTAGCTCTTTTTCATTCATCCCATAAAAAGGATGGGGAATAATCCCTGCTCTTAGCAGATCGCTATGAATCGTACCAGGAACACATGCGGGCACCCCCTCCTCAGGAATGGTAAAATCCGGATGGCTCTGGCGTGTTGTGTGTAAAAAGGCTCTCCAATTTTCTTCCAGAAAATACGGGTTCTTCACTTAATCCTCCGTCTGAATATGGTTTTTGTGTCAATCAATAAGCTTTTATCCGTCCCAGGTGAACAGATTTGCAAATTTAAAGGTAAACTTCTTTTTCAGGTCCGGTTATTTCTGTGTGTACGAATCGCCGGGATCTCACGGCCACAGGGCAGCTAATCGTTGCCTGAGAGCCGGCCATCTCTCCACTTCCATTAAAGCCAGCAAAGCCTCGATGGTAGACTCCGCGCCCGAATTTAAGTTCACTTTTGTTTCCGAAACAATTCCGTCAAAACAACGGCCCGTCTGCGGATCGTACATCGCTTTGCCAGCAATATTCTTTCCTCTGAACCAGGCAGTAAGGTTCAAAATCTGTTGCAGAAATTGCGGTTCCCCGCTCAATCGCCAGGCATGCACCGTAGCCCAGATCATGGGACGAAAATCGTAAGCGATTTGCTCAAACGGTTCTGCCTTAAGCACCTTCACCCGGCCATGATCATTTTTTAAACGGGCGCTGTGTAAATAGTTTTGCTCCTGTAACGCCACGTAAAAGCGGGTCACTTCCAGGCGGGCTGCCTTAAAATAGGCCGAATCGCCTATAACTTCAAAGGCATCAAATAAGGCATCGGCCTGACTATTACCATAAGCATGCCAGACATTTTGCCAGCTTAAAAAAGCGCCATAAAACGGAGAACGTTCATCTTTTACCTGAATGGCCAGAATAGCATCGGCAAGGGTATGGATTTGTTTCAACTGTTTTTCCTCTTTTTGCACTGCGTACAGCGTGGTTAGCGCCTTGAGCAGCAGCGCGCCCTGATCGGCAGCAAAGGTTTGCGGCAACCAGCAGGGTACTTTAAAGCCCTGAATGGTTTGCCAGCGCCCCTGAGCCAGCATCAAAGTGTCTACCTGGGGCAACACCTTTTTGATGGCCGTTTGCACGGAATCCAGTAACGAGGAAGATCGTTCATGGTACCATTTTACATATTCGGCAAGCGCCCAGAAAGCGCGCCAGGTCCACCAGTTGGGCAGCGGTTGGCTGTTTTTAAGCTC
>NZ_JBSMDE010000156.1:0-5973 GCF_056497305.1 Caldithrix sp.
TACGAATTAATTTACCAAGGGGCAGGTTGTGCCCGGGCGGTGAGGGCACGTGCCGGCATGTCATCCTGAGAATCCCATACACTTGCAAACAATTCGCAATCGCAACGTAACTCGAGCTTCAGCTCGAGACTTTCGGCCCGATTCATCGGGATGAAGAATCCCTTACTTTGGTACACTGAACTCCCTTTCGTCCTGATTTTCAGAGAGAAGGAGCCCGTAGGTGAAGAACGAACAAGGCGCAGCCTTTTGTAGCGAAGTGGAAATTCCAATTCTCAGGAACAGGCCAGCCCGTCTGGACGGTGTCCAGCCGGTTGGAGCGCAGCGGAAATCCCGTTTTCGGGGACAGGCCCGTCTGGCCACCGGACAGGCAAAGCATTCACAAAGTGCGTAAATATTGCAAATAGAAAATTGCAAAATATCTTATCATATCAGAGTTAGACTCTGCAAAAGGCACAATTTGCTCCCCCTTCCCTTTATTAGTTAAAGAAGGAAAGGGGGCGGGGGGGTAGGACCTTCATTACAAAAATTTTCTCACGCTAATGCATTACATCTTCTGAAGGAAGTATTTTAAGGCACAATTATTAACGAACAAAAACCTGGTAGGAGTGGGCTTTATGCCCGAGTAAGCCTTAGCAAAACGCAGTTCTGAAACCTGCTGCTAACGGGCAAAAAATCAAAATTAAAAAAAGAGTGGCCAAATTTGACCACTCTTAGGGGGGGAGGACTGCAATTATTTCATCAAAATCATCTTACGAGTTAAAATACGCTGGCCGGATTTTAACTGGTAAAAATACACGCCAGAAACCACACTGGCCCCGTTCTGATCTTTTCCATCCCACTGGGCGCGATGTTCTCCAGCATTTTGCAGGCCATTAAATAGAGTGCGCACCTTTTGTCCGGTAATGTTAAAGATACTCAATTGTACGGCAACGGGTTGATCCAGAGAGTATCGGATGGTGGTGGATGGATTGAATGGATTGGGAAAGTTTTCGAACAGTGCAAAATGGTTTGCGGTCACGGCCTGGCTGTTTTCTAAATTCTTCTGAACCTTGAAGGCCATTTGAGGCGACAAATTCCATACGGCTTTTGAGGCAAAGACCGGCGGTAAGTTGTCTGGTTGTTCTGGAATGAAAGGAATGCCATCTCCATCGGAATCTTGGCCACTTTCACCGGTGCTCGCTCCTTCTGAAAGTTGCATTTTATTGGCCACCGTTTTAAAGAATCGCGTGTAAATAACGGCAGCTTCACTGTGGCCTGCCACCAGATTGGCCTCACGCAAGGCGCCGGACAGGGCAGCCACGCGCAGGGGCGTGTAGGTGGCCACATCATTGTTATCAGCCGTACGGAATGTGTGGTCATTGGGCAGGTAAAAATGATTGATCAAATATTGGTAGGCCAGATTCGCACCGCGCAGGTAACGCCTTTTGCCCGTGGCCTGAAAAGCGGCCAGCAATCCGCGAATGGCTCCGGCCTGATTTTCGATCAGAGTGGCTTAACGTGCCGGGCCGCGTCCAATGGTGTAACTGTTGTACACTCTGCCTCTGGCATTCATTAATTTGCCAAGGACAAAATTGGCCTGTTCCTTTAGCGATTTTATGGCTAAAACCTGCAATGGTGTGCCTGAGAACTCCCGACTGAATTGTGCAAATGTTACCAGAACATAACCGGCATTCAGTGAACTGATGGTCTTGCCTGCTTTTACCCGATGTCCCTGTACCGTAGCCTGATCCACAAACGTATGTCCTCGGCGGTTATGGTGCATGTACAAAATGTTCAGAAAGAGGACTTTACTGGCGCCCATCATCAGATCAAACGGGCCGGGCTGACCGGTCTGGGCCATGGCAGCTGGGAAAGGATCGCCATCAAAAACCGATTTGTAAGCCACATGCGCTGCATCGCTCAGGTCATTTGGATTCATCATATTCTGGAAACTCAGCGTTCCCCACAAAAAAGAGACCTGATCCCAGAGCTGGATGGAAGCATCAACTACTTGCAGGCTGGCCAGACGAGGGGGCAGCATGGGATGAACGGGTTGTTCGGTTACAGCCACCTTATGTGCAAAATACCTTAAACCAGCGCGAGGATCGTAAACCATGGGATTGACTGCTCCAAGAGAGGAGCCGTTAAAGGCTAATTTTGAAAGGACGAATTTAACTTTGTTGATTGCTTCGGCTGTAAGAACCTGACCGATGAAACCATCCAGGCCATCCCCACCATAATATACATTATTGTTGGGATCAAAATGTGGACTTCCTGGCAAATCGGGGGTTACAATGCCGTCCGCATCTATGGGATTATCATCGGCATCGTGAAAGCCGCCAAGCATGTCCTGGGCCCATAAGTATTGTTTCATTAAGGTTTGCCCCATGGCAGCTAAATTGAGCGTTTTGTCCATTTTGGAACGATCCCAGCGTAGGGTGGAAAAATCCTGCCAGACAAATTTATCGGGATCGATAGCCTGCGGGAGATGCGGGTCGCCACTGATGAATTCGGCAAATTGAGGCCAGGGATGTCCGGGAGGCGCATGGTGGGCCAGCATGGAAAAATGCATGATATTTTTGATCAGCTCGTCATCTTCCTTAAACCCATTGGGCTGGGCCGTGAATTGCCCGTCAAATCCGTCCGGTTCCATGGCAGCCATCTGCCCGATCATCGGGGCCCACATCATGTGCAAGCCCATGCCAGAGCGCGAAATGATGGTGCCTAACTGGTAACGCGAATATTCGTAATTTTCGATGCCCAATGTGTAAGAAATAGATTCAGGCTGATTCAACACAAAGGGATCGAGGTCGTCCAGGTTGTAACCCAGGGCCTCGGCGTAGGGTTCACCGCTTTCGTTAATTTCGTTAGCCAGGAACATCTGTTCATGAGTGAAATAACGATTGGTGTTGGTGATTCTGATCTGCGCCAGGAGCGCATGGCACATGAATAAGCTCATAGCCATGAAGAACAAAAAGTAACGCATGGTAACGCCTCCTTATTTTAGATGTGAAAAAAAAAAGGCAGACTGCATCAGTCTGCCTTCTTGATGAGTTATGCTTTAGCCGGGGTGAGCTCGCTTTTTGGTTTTGTTTGTACATTGGAAAAATAACCGAGGGCCGCTCCGTAAACCAGATGCCCCAGTAGGCTGCCCATGACCATCAGAAATGGAGCCGGAGTATGAGAACTGAAAAATCCTGCTCCCATAATCGGCATAACCATGACCTGGGCCAGCACAAAGGGAATAAGGGCGTACAGTGCGCCGCTCAGAATGCGGTTCATTCGCAGGATGGGACCAAAAAAGAGCACATATTCAGCGGCCAGAATGGTTCCAATCATAAAATGGGCGATCCAACCGAGAGCTACAGGAAGGTGCATGAAATGAGCCAGCATCTCACCAATTGGCATTTTGGGCATGCCCATTAAGGGCGCCATTACCATAAAAATCGTCATGATGGCTGTGGCCAGTAAGCCCCCTTTAATGATTTGAATAAAACGTGATTGCATTACAATCTCCTTTCGAAATATGATTTGATTTTAAATTCAAACCATTAGACGTAAAGCGAAATGAATCCTTACAAAAAAATGCCTGGGCGCTGGTGAAAGACTTTAGAATACTTCCTTCAAAAGATCTAATCCCGCCACAGCGGGATGCGAAAATTCTTGTGCTACATTCTTACTAAGCTTTCCCAAAAGTTAAAGTAGATGAACATTTAAAAATCAAAATTTACATTGTAGAGATTATAACTCACCCTTCCCTTTTTTAAAGGGAACAGGGCCAGGGGGATGGGTTTTAAAACAAAAGCTCGCCATAAATGCTTCGCCCGTACAAAGTCGCGGACTGAAGCACGAGTTACATTGCGCTTGCGAATGGTTTGCTAGTGTAAGGGATTCTCAGAATGACATGCCGGCATTGTTTTTAACCTCTAGGGCACCATTTGCCCTTTTACAAAATAATTCGTAATTCGTAATTTTTAATTTTTAATTAAAACTAATTCATTGCTCCCTTTTTAACTGCTCTGAGTTCTCTGTGGTTGATTAAATCCCTGGGGAAATGTTTTTTGGTTGCGGCTCTGCTGCCTTAGAATCTGTGTATTAAGGGAAATCGATTCCGTTTTTAGTCATTTTTTTATTGGCTCTATCGAGCCAACGAGACCCTGGAGAGTCGCGCTACGGGATATGAAAATTTTTGTGCTGTGTAAGGAAGTAAAACCGTTGAATTGATGAATTGTTGATTTGTTGAATGGATTGATTTCCCATCACAAAGAATCGCAATTTCCGCTGCGCCCCAACCGGCCGTAGGACGGGGGCCCTTTGCGGTTTTTTAAGGTCGCAGCTCTGTTGCCTTAGATGAAGATTGATTTAAGTGGTAAGGCCAAAATAATACATAGCCTATCCCGCTTGTTGACTGTTAAACGAACCGGGGGGAACAGAGAAGCGTCCGGAGATTTAAAAAGGTCTGGAGAGGGGCAATCTGGATTGAGCCGAATGCTCATAGCTAGTCCAGAAAAGGTTGCAGGTTGTCAGGGACTTATTTCAGGTTGTTCTTTAGTTTTTCTTTTAAGAGTTCCTTTTGCATTGGGGAAAGTTTGATGTTCTGCAAGGTATTGTCGGAGTCCTGCAGTAGATGGCGCATCATCAGAATCTGATCCCGATATCTCAAACAAAACTGGCAATACATAAGATGCAATTTGACCTGCAGGCGTTCTTTAAAAGTTAATTTATGATCCAACGATCTGGAAATTTTTTCAGTAATGACATCACACTTTGGTGTTAAGGTATCCAGAAGGGACATTAGCCCTTTTTTAAAAATGTTCATGGAAACAGATCCTATTTAATCCAGTGTTTTTCTAAACAACGTCGTAATTCGGTACGGGCCCGGTGAAGGATAACCCAGATATTGGACGCCGAAATAGCTAAATGTTTACTAATTTCTTTTGAAGATTGTTGATCAATCTCCCTCAGGCGAAAAACAGCAGCCCATTTTTCGGGCAGTAATTCGATGCATTGCATGATAATTTTCAGCAGTTCCTGGCGTTCCAGTTCATCCTGCGCATTGAAATTTAAATCCTGCGGCTCATATCCTTTGCGCCAGGCAATGGGGCCCTTTCTTCTGGGATCAAAATCGGGTAGCTCAGCAAAACCGCCATCCGATAGGGATTGATCCGGTGAGTGTTGTTTTCGGTAAAAATCGATGATTTTTCGTTTTAGAATAGAAATTAACCAGGTCAATACCGAGCTGTCAGATCGGAATGAATTTAAATGTTTCAGAGCCGAAAGGAAGGTTTCCTGCACCAGATCTTCGGCAGCCTGTGCATTACCAACGCGTAACAGTGCAAACCGATAGAGCGCATCTCCGTAAAGATCGATCCATTGATCGGGATCCGTTTGCGTCGGAGCTGTTATAACGCGCATTCTTTTCCTGCTCTTGTTGAATTGTTTAGGTTGTAATATAATGTCCCCGTCGGAAATTAACAAATCCCTTACCAAAATTCTGTTTTATTAACATCTTCTTGCCCGAAAGCTTTATGCCGAGCGTAAGGTCGAAACATCTTCTTGAACCGTGTCATTTCGGCCGGGCGAGGGATTTACTGTTTGGGAGATTAAGCGGATTAATGAAAAAATATCACCGTTAGAAAAAAACTGAAATTGGCCGGGCCTATCAACGGTTTGAGAAGTGAATTTATGATATCACTGGCGCTGAATTTCAAATTTTTCATCTTAGAATACTTCTCTTAAAATATAATATATCTATTCCCGCCACAGCGGGGTGCGAAAATTTTTGTGCAATGTGAAGAAGCAAAAACGTTGAATTGTTGAATTGTTTATTTGTTGAATGGTTTGATGTCCCGTCCCAGAGAATCGCGATTTCCGCTGCGCTCCAACCGGCTAAAGCGGCCGGACAATTAAGAAAATTTCCCACAAAGGTCTTCCCCCTCTCCCAGATTTTTATTCTGGGAGAGGGGGATCGAGGGGGTGAGGGCTAATTCATGA
>NZ_JBSMDE010000157.1:0-3151 GCF_056497305.1 Caldithrix sp.
AAAAAAAGAGCAAACAGGTCCTGTATGGGAAATCATGTTAACTTTTTCGCACACAGGGAAAACAGAACGGGTTAAAACATTACCTGGCTACTTTTGTTTTGATGAACAGAGGCGGGATATGTATTGGTCGCCGGATCTGCATGACGAGAACCGACTGGTAAAGGTTACGATTGAAAAAGGCCAATTTGTTGCCCGAAATTTATTCAATAAACCCGATATTCTGTTTAACGGGAGGCCGTTAAAAAAGGAAAAGATATCGGAAGGCGATACAATCACCATTAAAGGAATCCATTGTATTTTCTCGTTAACACAGGGAGCGCCAAAGCAGAAAAAGAAAAGCGCCATGCGCAGACTTTACGACACCACATTTTCATACACTCAATTAAAAAGAGAAAAAAGGTTAAATCAAATTCTGATTCCTTCTTTGTTTGCGCTGTTTTTAATCTTTTTTGTGTTTGGCATTCGTTATCTTAAAGGGCCTGATCCGCAGCAACTCAGAAATCAAATCGTAAAAAAATTATCGTCTGAGGAATTCACCCGCCAAAGTATGGCCGAAAAAGAACAATTATTGGCTGATTGTGTTGCCGATTTAAGCGCGTTTTCGGAAATTGAGCCATACTTTCAAACGATTATCCAGAAATTAAATGAGGTAGAACAACAAGCCAGTTTTAAAATAATGAGCGCGGTCATCCCTTCAAAGACCATAGAATCTCTGCAACATTTTAAAGAAAACATAAATACCCTTTTTTTGTACAAAACTCATTTAAACAGCACCTATGATTCATTCAACGCCTATCAGCAGGCAGCCGCTCAATTCAGAGAAAGTCCCGTTTCGTCCAATGAACAGGAACTGAAAAATGCTGTCCATCAATTTTTGACCGATTATCAACTTTTAGAAGAGGATAGCCATAAGCTTTTAAAGATAGCGGATTCTTTTTCTGAAGACATGGATCGGCTAAAAGCAAATGCCAATAAATTGAGTGAGATCGAAGCGTTATCCGGCATCGTTTTGTGGATTACCGATATGTCTGTTAGTTATCAAAACGCCGTTAACAATATTAATCAGATACCATCTAAGTTTGAACCTTTTGTGCGTGATACAGAAGAAATCGAATTGTTACTGAAGAAGCTCGAAAAGCATCGTGGACGTTAAACTTAAGGATTTAATTATAAACAAAAAGCTGGGAGAAGGCGGCATTGCTTCGGTTTTCCTGGTTACACATAAAAAGCTTGGTAAACAGTTCGCTTTAAAAACTCTGTTGCCAAAATATGCGGCGAATCCTATAATCAAAAAAAGATTTTTAACCGAAGCAGGCATATTACTTGCGCTAAAACATCCCAACATCATCCGTTGTTATGAGGTTTTTGAAGAGAATAAAAAAATCTATTTGCTATTGGAGTATGTGCCGGGGCTCAATTTAGCGCAATTAATTGAACAAATCGGGGAACCACTGTCAGTGAATTTAATGCTGGCATATTTTAAACAGATTTTAAATGCGCTTCAATATTTGCATGAAAAGGGAGTCGTGCACCGCGATATTAAACCGCATAATATCTTTGTGTACGATTCGGGATTTGGATTCAGTGAACATAGCGTGGTCAAGTTGGGGGACCTGGGAATTGCCAAAGCCTTGGGCGTAAGCGATTTAACGCGCAGCGATGTTCGCCTGGGAACCTATTCGTTTATGAGTCCGGAACAAATTAAAAACCCGGCGAATGTGGATCACCGCTCCGATATTTATAGCCTGGGCGCAACCTTTTACTATGTGTGTACGGCCAAAATTCCCTATCCCCAGAAAAGAAATTCTATTACTGAACTGGTTAAGGCAATAACGACTAACAATATTATCCCTATTGCCAGTCAGAACCAGAATGTCCCAGCATGGTTACAAAAAATCATTATTAAAATGATGGCTAAAGAGCCAGAACAACGTTTTAAAACCTGTAACGAAATTCTGCAAAGGCTGAATGAATCTCGCTTAAATAAGTTGAAAAAAGCGCAAAATTACGGCTGTCTGTTGGTTCTGGCCAATTATCTGTCCATTAGTTTCCTGTTATTTTTAATTTTACTTTTAACGCTGATGCAAAATTGAATCACAAGTAGGTGAAAGGGTGAAAATGGAGAGGATTGGGAAATACCAGAAAATCAAAACACTTGGCTCTGGCGGTATGGCCACGGTTTACCTTGTGCGGGATGAGCTCACGGGCATGAAGATGGCCATGAAACTGCTTTACGATCATTACGCTGAAGAGGAACATATACGTAAACGTTTTTTGCAAGAAGCGCGCCTGCAACTGGATTTAAACCATCCCAATATTGTGCGCTGTTACAATGTGGAACGAGTGGATAACAAGTATTTTATCCTTCTGGAATATATTCCCGGGCCGGCTCTTAACGAGGTGATTAAACAGAGAGGTCACGGGCTGAAGCTGGAAGAAATTATTCCTGTTTTTACGCAAATTCTTGCCGGCATGGATTATGCCCATCAAAAGGGGGTGATCCATCGCGATATCAAGCCTATGAACATCCTTCTTTCGGAATATGCCGGTTATTTTCATGGACACGAAGTGGCCAAGATAAGCGATTTCGGAATTGCCAAGGCGCTGGATCAAGAGGGACATACGCGAACAGGCGCCCAGTTAGGCTCGCCCTACTTTATGAGTCCGGAACAAATCCAGAATGCGGCCGGCGTTGACCATCGTTCCGATATTTACAGCCTGGGCGTGTTGCTCTATCAGTTAGCCACGGGAAAATTACCGTACCATCCCACTGACAATCCCATTAAGCTGATGGAAGAAATCGTTAAAGAACCCATCATTGATCCGAGGACTTTTAATAAAGATATTCCCAACTGGCTGGTTGATGTCATCTATAAAGCGACCAATAAAGATCCGGAGAAGAGATTCCAGACCTGCTCTCAGTTTTCTAACCTGATTTTTGCCCATTTCACGCAAGCGCAGCAACCAACGAAAAAAAGTCGTGTGACTGTGCAGAAAAAAACTCCGGTCGTAAGCGAGCGCCCGAAAAAGAAGACCACTAAATCCAGGAGCAATATTGATAATCGTCAATCTAACTGGCTGCCCCTGGCCCTGGGAGTGATCGTGGCGGTCTTTTTACTGGCGGGCGTCATATTCTGGCAATTTAACA
The DNA here is from genome assembly GCF_056497305.1 of Caldithrix sp. Lineage (NCBI taxonomy): Bacteria > Pseudomonadati > Calditrichota > Calditrichia > Calditrichales > Calditrichaceae > Caldithrix > Caldithrix sp. The sequence continues at coordinate 3,149 of NZ_JBSMDE010000157.1, forward strand.
GTA